>JBCDFX010000581.1:0-2541 GCA_039177155.1 Cyanobacteria bacterium P01_H01_bin.119 | reverse complement strand
CCTGGCTGGGCATTGTATTGTGCATTGCCGGGCTGACCCTCTTTGGCAGCTATCAAGGTCGGTTTTTAGCCGATAAGCACTTTGTGTTGAGCCAACCGTCAGATACCCTGGCTCGACTGGGCCACCATTTTGTTGTGGGCTACCGCAGCCAGGCTGAGATTGAGCAGTTAATTGAAAAACGGGCGATCGCGGGCATTTATCTGACTCGGCGCAATATTGGCGGCAAATCGATTGCAGAGATTAAAGGCGCGATCGCCCATTTGCAGTCCCTCCGACAGGAGACCAGGCAGCCTCCCCTGTGGGTATCTACTGATCAAGAAGGGGGGATTGTGTCCCGACTGTCTCCGCCGTTGGCCCCGCTGCCGCCGCTGGCCCAAATTGTTGACAGTACTGCCGCAGGCGATCGCCAAGCCCAGGTTCAAGCCTATGCTGAAACCCACGGGCGGGAGCTGGCAAATCTTGGCATCAACCTTAACTTTGCGCCGGTAGTGGACCTCGATCACGGTCAGCTCAACCCTGACGATCGCCTCTCTCAGATTTTTCGGCGGGCGATCGCCTCCGATAGCGCGATCGTCTCCGCGGTTGCCCAAACCTATTGCCAAACCCTGATGAGCTTCGGCGTTCACTGCACCCTTAAGCACTTTCCAGGGTTAGGGCGAGTGGTTGCAGATACCCACCTTACCCCAGCCCAGTTGGCAACTCCAGTCGAAACGCTGCGTCAGAGCGACTGGATTCCCTTTCACCCAGAGCAGATGGCCGATGGAGCTTTTACTATGCTGGGCCACGCCACGGTTACTGCCCTTGACCCTGATTATCCCGCCTCGTTTTCACACAAAATTGTGGCCGGCCTGCTGCGGCAAACCTGGCAGCATGACGGCGTATTGATTACGGATGATTTTTCCATGGGCGCGGTGTACTACAGCAAAGCGGGGGTGCTCACAGCAACCCGCAAAGCCCTTAATAGCGGTGTAGATTTAATCTTGATTGCCTATGATCCCGCCCTGTACTATCCCATCATGGCGTCGCTGATTAGAGCTGAGCAAACCGGTCAGCTCGCGCCCGGCCCGCTCAAATTAAGCCGCGATCGCCTGCGCCGATACCAGACCAAACGCCCAACGCCTGATAGAGCCAGCTTAAATAGATCGGCTAAGCCGAATCGTTCTCCAGATGCGATCAGAGGCAATGCCTCTCCAGCGGAGAAAGCCAACTCGTCCCCTACAGATCTGATTAAAATAGGGCACTATGACTTCCCCTAAATCGCCCACTCCCCAAAAGACATTTCTTGGCACCGTTACCCAGGTGTTTCACAACGTTCAGGCCAAAGTCGATTTCGGCAAGCTGGGACTGAAAAAAGGGGCCCGTGTAGCCGAATTTCACGTTGAGTCTGGCGGCAAAACCGAGGTCTTTCCCCTGCTGGGAGAACATTATTTAATCGGGCGCAGTTCCCAATCCAGCGATATCGTGATTCGCAATCCGCTGGTGAGTCAGGTTCACGCTGCCGTTACCCGCGATCCCAACCGTCCTGGCACTCCGTTTGTTCTAAAAGATAAAAATTCCACCAACGGTCTGTATTTAGGGAAACGCAAAATGCCCCGCCTGGTGCTGAATCACGGCGATGTCATTACCCTAGGACCGCAGGAACTCGACGATGTTGCCACCATTCGCTACGTCGATCCGCCGCCGCTGTATATCAAAGCAGCCCGCCGGGGACTGTACGGATTTACGGGAATCACTGCCGCGATCGCCCTTTGGATTGTGGGCGTTGAGTGGCCCAAGGTGCGGGTCAGACCGCTGCCGGAGTCGGTAAAAGGCCCGGTAATTATCTACGCTGAAGAAAATGGCGAACCCGTCTCTCTGCGGCCCCAAGAAACCCAAGCCCACTTAGAAAAATCTAGCCTGTCTGAGTTTTCGCCGTTTTTGTCCCAAGCCGTTATTGCCTCTGAGGATACGCGCTTTCATTGGCACCTGGGGGTCGATCCCCTGGGCATTTTGCGGGCGCTGATTATCAATATTCGCGGCGGCGAAATTCAGCAGGGGGGCAGCACCATTACCCAGCAGTTGGCCCGCAGCATTCACCGGGAATATGTCGGCACTGACGATTCTGCTAGCCGCAAAATTCGAGAAGCGATTGTAGCCCTAAAGCTGGAAACCTTCTACAGCAAGAATTTTATAATGCTCACTTACCTCAACCGAGTGTATTTGGGCGGTAATCTCTACGGGTTTGAAGATGCAGCCCAGTTTTATTTCGATAAATCGGCAACGGAGCTAACCCTGTCAGAATCGGCGACGCTGGTTGGTATTTTGCCGGCCCCCAATGCCTTTAATCCGGTGCAAAACTACGATGCTGCTGTTAGCTATCGCAACCGGGTGCTGGATCGAATGGCGGCTCTGGGCATGGTCAGCCGAGAAGAGGCGCGGCGCGCCCGGCGATCGCGCATTGAGATTAGCCCCACCGCCCGGGAGCAGCTCCGCAGCACCCGCGCCCCCTATTTTTACAGCTATATTTTTCAAGAACTCGACGAGGTGCTGGGCACTGAGCTT
>JBCDFX010000580.1:0-2576 GCA_039177155.1 Cyanobacteria bacterium P01_H01_bin.119 | reverse complement strand
GTGGTAAGACTGCTGTGCTGTAGAGTCGCTGTATTGAGAACTATTCCCATTAGTGTCATAATTAAGCAACGCTTTACAAGCATGTGCAGATGGCCAAGATATTGAAGGGTTCAGAAGTTGCCGAAATCATGGCTGAGTGCCGTGCTGAGGGCAAACTATCAGAATATTGCGAAGGTTCTGAAGGCTTTGTTCAAGCGCCGCTGATACTTGCCCGGGGTTATGGGCGAGGTATAAAGCTACGTCCGGGGTTAATGCTGGACATTTGGGATTTCGAAAAACGCCAGGTACACCAGTACAGAGTTCGTCAGCATTCACAATTCATGCCACTAACCTTTAGCTACTATTTGTCAGGTGGCTGCCGAGTTGACAATGATGGCCTCAAGGCAACCCAAGAGGAAGTGGCGGGTAAAAGCTATCTTTACTGCGTGCCTAAAACCGCTGAGATTGAAGAGTATCCATCAGGGCAACGTATCTGTCGGGTGCGGATTCAAGTCTCGCCAAAGCTGATCCAGCAGTTTAGCGATCGCATCCACGAGTTACCGACTGATTTAAGAACCGCCATAGAACATCCTGGGCAAGCTTTACTTTACTACCCAAGTCGCATCACGCCTGCCCAGCAGCACATTCTCCGGCAAATTTTGGAATGGCCCTATCAGGGGCTGGCTCGTCAGTTTTATCTGGAGGGCAAGGCGCTAGAGCTGCTGGCACTCCAGTTTAGCCAAGTCGTTATTGGGCAACCAGATACACTCCACCCCCTCAAAGCTCGGGATGTAGATCGAATCTATGAAGCCCGAGACATTCTTATCCACAATTTGACCTCTCCGCCTTCCCTATCAGAATTATCGCAGCGGGTACATTTGAACGAGAGTAAGCTGAGCCAGGGCTTTAAGCAGATTTTTAACACCACTGTTTTTGGTTATCTCTATGAGCACCGCATGGAGCAGGCCCGCCAGATATTGCAGACAGGCCACCTAAATGTTCAAGAGACTGCACGCCGTGTGGGTTACACCAGCCGCAGTTCTTTTGTCGCTGCTTTTAAGAAGAAGTTTAAGATTGCTCCTAGCCACTATCTAAAAGCAATGGGCTGACAGATTGTGGTTTTCCTAAACCGGCATTGACAAGCATTGATTGGGGGCGTTGGCGGCATTTTCTTGCCCCATAAAATCCTGCTTTTTGCCTGGAGATAGAGGCTTTAGGATGATTTTGTATCTTATTAGCTGCAGCAATACTATACGTGGATTCTTTTTTCTTTTTATGTAAAGTCGGCTGATATAAATCTTGCAAAGACACGCGAGTCGGATTATTCCTAAACGATTTTAGACTGCTTGCTTTTTAAGTGACTAACTGGAATTGGATATAGCCTGTATTTTTGCCGTATTTTATTCCTTGCTGGAAGTTGATCACGATTTGATAAGCCAACTTGAATAGGCCAATTTGTGGTTCGATCGCGAAAAAATTGCTTTGGAAGACGAAACACTATCTCTCGAAGACGCTATCGGCTTGAAGCGCATAGGTCAGCCTATGTAGTATCTAAAACAATTCTTAATTAATGGCTGTTTCTGAAGTTGGGCTTTCTCGTATTCAGGTGCTTATTGCCGCTGAATATCGTTTCAACGATCCGATTTCTAAGCAGCGTTTACGTGTGAGGAACTATGAAAGCCCCATTTAAGTTAGTTGGCCAAGGTGTATTGGCCAGCGTAATTTTGCTGAGCACAGTTCAGCCGGTTTTAGCAGAGGTCTTGGAAGCTCTCCAGAGCCCAGAGCGCTCAGATGCGGAGACGACGGATATGACTGCGGATAGTTGGCCAGTACAGTCATCGGCATCGGCTATGCCCTTCTCAGAGGGCAAGATAAGCAGCAGTGCAAATGATTTAGAAGGTTTGCCGAGAGCCCAGGCTGAAGTAGTCGTTATTACGGATGTTCAAATTAGTGAAACGCCAGAGGGATTGAGCATCATTCTGGTATCTGATCAACCTTTGTCAGCTAGCGCTCCACAGGTTTCTGGCAACGCTCTGATCAGCGAAATTCCTAATGCGACCCTGGAATTGGATGACGCTGCGACGGCTGAGCAGTTTGACCCAGCAGAGGGGATTGCTTTGGTGCAAGTGTCAAACCTGCCCGATGGTAGCGTGCAGGTTGCCATTACGGGTAGCGATGCCCCCCCGGAAGCTCAGGTCAGCACTGATGCTGGTGGTTTGACCTTTAGCGTCGTGCCCGGCGTTGGCATTGCTCAAGCCGATGAGGCTTCAGACGCGATTCAAGTCGTGGTGACTGCCACTCGGACGGAAGAAGAAGTGATTGATTTGCCGCGATCGGTGACGGTGATTGAGCGGGAGGAGATTGAGCAGCAGCTAGAGTTGACCAATAACCTACCCGACATCTTGGGAAAATTAGTGCCGGGTTTATCGCCGCCGCCGTTACAGGCCACGACTCGAGGATTTACTCTGCGCGGTCGTAATGCTCTGATCTTGATTGACGGCGTTCCTCAGGGGGGCAACAGCAGCACCCAGCGGGCCCTGAATGGCATTGCCCCTGAATTCATTGAACGAATTGAGGTGGTGCCAGGGGCGAGTGCT
>JBCDFX010000579.1:0-2577 GCA_039177155.1 Cyanobacteria bacterium P01_H01_bin.119 | reverse complement strand
GCGCTTTCATTTTCTTTCAGAAAAATTGGTTTTGACAAAGTAGTTTGACGTTGAGTTATCTCCCAAAGTCTAGCTTGTAACTCTGATGCTGCAAGTAGAATAGGGCGAGAGTAAATTTTAGATATTTCACAGTTTGTCTCTCTCCTTTTAAAGAAAGAGTCTGTGAGAGATTTACCTATGACTCCTAAAGAAGCCGAGACAGCAGCTATAAGCGTATTTTCCATAGCTCTTACTTAGAAAAACTTGTATTAACCTTCCTATTCTGGACGAAAACCAAACACTGCCTTCCGCCTCATTAGATAACCTGGCCATAACGTCTCTCCCAAGATATTGAGCAGCCTAACTCTTATTAGATAGACAGTCGCAATATATCTCGCTAAATTGGATAGATAAGCTGCGAGCTGTCCATATAGTGTCCTTATGTTGGGTATATGTATTGAATTTTTCAGTGTAGCTGTCGAGTTTTTTCGATATGCAATGCTTGTTTCACGTCAAAAATAGACACTTTTGTTTCGCCTTCAACACTTATGAACTGTCAATCTCGAAAACGCCTCGACGGCTGTTCTTTATCGTTGAGTGTTTGAGCAAGATTTAAGGATGGTCATAAATGTTGTTAGGGCGAAGCGATCGCATCTCTGCAACCAGAGATCACACCCTTGTCACTAGCAATCGCAGTTTGACACCAAAGGCAGGAAAAGCCTCACCACTTTTCTGTTTTTGATTGCCATTCGTGGGCAAAGCATTGATGGCACGATGCGATCGCCCTTCAAATGGTTCAGGCATTTAAGCTGTCTTCAAAGCACTAGACTCTAGCTCTAGCGTGATCGCCTGCTCTTCTTATGATTATTGTCTGTGAGGAATAGAGTGGGATCAGGTGCCATCGCTGCTCGGTGACGATTCATGGTGTTTGTGCCCGGTTCGAGATAATATCTCTGCGGTGGCGATTTCATTGATCCTGCTCGCCATTGGTTTTTACTGCCGGTCGGTCAATTCCTAGCGGAATGGCTCGCCTGCATATCTCCTGACCCCGTCAGCATGAAAGTCATTCTCACCGATATTCCTGAAGTTCTTCTGTTTGAGCCGCAACTGCACGGCGATCATCGGGGATTCTTTATGGAGAGCTTTAATCAGCGAGCTTTTGCTGAAAAAACCGGGCTAGAGCGCACGTTTGTGCAAGATAACCATTCCCGCTCCAGAGGCGGCATTTTGCGGGGACTACACTACCAAATTCAAGCCACGCAGGGAAAACTGTTGCGGGTGGTCAGCGGCGAAATCTTCGATGTGGCCGTGGATCTGCGGCGTCGTTCGCCCACCTTTGGGCAGTGGGTAGGAGCGGTTTTGTCGGCCGAAAATCATCGCCAACTCTGGGTACCAGAGGGCTTTGCCCACGGTTTTTTCGTGATGTCGGATCGGGCTGACGTGCTCTATAAGACGACGGACTACTATGCCCCAGAGCACGAGCGGACGATTTTATGGAACGATCCTGATTTGGCGATCGCCTGGCCGCTGAAAGGGAAGACGCCCGTGCTGTCGGCCAAAGATCAGCAGGGCGATCGCTGGGCCGAGGCCGAGGTATTTGAAGGATGAAGATTTTGCTGATTGGCAGCCAGGGACAGGTGGGGCAGGAACTGTTGACAACGCTGCCTGCAATTGGCAAGGTGACCGCGTGGAGCCGCGCTAACCTTGACTTAACTCAACTGGCCGATATTGGACCGCAGGTGGTGGCTCAGCAGCCCGATGTGATTGTCAATGCCGCCGCATATACTGCAGTGGACAAAGCCGAAAGCGAACCTGACCTCGCCCACAGAATTAACGGTGACGCGCCGGGACGACTGGCTCAAGCCGCCCAAGACTGTGGCGCCACGCTAATTCAGATTTCCACCGATTACGTGTTTGACGGCCAGCAAAATCGCCCCTATCAGCCCACGGCTCCCACCCAGCCGCTAGGGGCCTATGGTCAATCAAAGCTGGCGGGAGAACGGGCCGTACGGAGCGGCTGCGATCGCCATATTATCTTGCGGACGGCTTGGGTCTATGGCGCTAAAGGGCGGGGTAATTTTGTCAAAACCATGCTGCGCCTGGGCGCCGAGAGAGAAACGCTGAAGGTCGTCTACGATCAGGTGGGCTGTCCCACCTGGAGTTATGACATTGCTGGGGCGATCGCCGCTCTCATCCCCAGTCTCAGCGCCTCGACCTACGGCACTTATCATTTCACCAACAGCGGTGCCATTAGCTGGTATGACTTTGCTGTCGCCATTTTTGAGGAGGCGGCGGCTCTAGGCTTGCCCCTGCAGGTGCAGACTGTGCTGCCCATTACAACCGATCAGTACCCCACCCCCGCCCAGCGGCCTGCGTATGCCGTTCTCGCCGGTGACAGGCTAGCAGCCTTGCTCCAGCGAACGGCTCCCCATTGGCGCGTCAGTCTCCGTAAAATGCTGGCCGAACTGGTGCCGTCTATCCTTGAACCACAGGCAGGAGAGACGATATGACCATGAAAGCGCTGATGCTGTCTGGCGGTCGGGGCACCCGGCTGCGCCCCCTCACTTATACCGGTGCTAAGCAGCTCGTTCCCGTCGT
>JBCDFX010000578.1:0-2587 GCA_039177155.1 Cyanobacteria bacterium P01_H01_bin.119 | reverse complement strand
TTTTCCGCCGTTGCATTGGCCGGGCGGTCTTCTGGGCGAGATAAGACAATCACATAGTTTTGCGCTGCATCCGTCACAATTTCATCGTCCATTACCGAGTGAAGTACGGCCCCGACAAAGCCATCAGTATCGGGTAGAGCAGGATCTGTGGCAGTGATAGACCAGTAGCGTGCCTCAGCAGGCTCCATTGTGAGTTCCCCGTTGCGGGTATGGGGCGTTGTTGGGAGCTTGCCGGTCAGTACAGCCACTTTCCCCCATCCCAAAGACATGCCTCGCAGCAGGTAGTGTATGTAGTTGCACTCGGTTGCCGCCACTGAAAAATTACCGGGAGGCGGCATCGCTTCTCCGCGACCTGCGACGCCTCGATCGAGATCTCGAACATACTGTTGATCAAGATCGAGCCAGGGAACTTCCAGGGCAACGCCCGTAGCGATCGCTCGAAGAATGCCAAATTTTTTGAGCCAGCCGTGAGATGGCCCCGAAAATCCGATCGGGTCCTCCGGCCATGTGGATTTAGCTGCGACCCGTCGATTTGAACGCTCAGCCCATTCACGAAAATCTGCTTGGATATAGTACTGTCTACCGTCTGGTAGCTGGTAGGCAACTTTGGGGAGGGGGACGCCACCTAGAGCACCCTGATCGGTATCGGGTGCGTAGTAGCGAATCCAGACTTGCCCAACGTCCCAAACGCCCAGTCCATGTCCCCAAGTATCGTTCTCTCCCCAGGGCCCCTGATAGCTGAGCGCCCCTCCAAACCGGTGGTTTCCTGGTGCTCGGTAGTAAGGCGGCTGAAAGGCCGGGTTGAGTTCAGCCGGATTCCCAACCTTTAGGTCAAACGTCACTTGATACCGGCGATTAGCTGCGTTGCGATTGGCGCCAGCTCGAAAGGGATTAAAATTGCCTGGCAGTGGCTCAATGTCGGCGTCTACAATGGGCACTTCTCCAACGCCGAAGCCGCGATATCGATAGGCTTCAGGGTGAAAGGAAGGGGTCATTTGAATATCAAAAAATCGAGCATGGGGAAACTCACCTTCGATGATCACCTGACTACCAAAGGGCGCAAACAGGGTGGGAAGCACCAGATAGGTCGCGTGAGGGTCAGGGAAATACCCTTGTGTTGCGTTTAAGTTAATTTCCTCTGCCGATCGAATAGCCCATTGTTCGTCAGCCGATATATCTTCCGGTTTCACCAAGCGAAAATTTTTGAACTCTTGAATATCAACTCCTGCAGGAATAAGCTCTGCAGGGAGTTGAGCCGGCACTTCGCCAGCTAGCCATGATTTGATGTAAGTCTCTAAATTATTTGATATATCTTGGGCGGCTTCAATAACGGCATTTCTGTCCCTAAAGTGAGGAAATCTGGGCGGAGAAGGGGCAAGCCATGAGGGAGCCGACTGTGCGGCTGCCCGGGAGTTTAAGATATAAGGTGTTAGTAGACAAAACCCGAATGAGCACAGTATCACCAAGAAAAATACGATGATTTTATGGCTGATATAACGTATGTTCATAAGGCTCTAAGGGTTTAGATTCTAGGATTTTAAAGCTTAAAGTCGGCCTTTGATTTTTCCCTGAAATCTAGAGTATGAACAGAGTAATGGTTGCAATAACTGTGCAAATATAAGAACTGTCACATGATATTTTCGGCGGCTACAGTTAAAAGAGATGTAGCCGCGATCGCAGATTTTGAACAGCCTGCTGGAGATTTTAAGATTAAGTGAGAAACGTTTAACTGAGACCTGTTATGGACTTTGTCAATAGATCACATCAAAGTGCTGTCAGCTGAATCTCAGTGTTCTATCATGCTCAACGACCTAGCAGCCGTATCGAGCTAGCCGAAGGTGAGAGCGCGATCGCAGACCCGCTCTCGTACCTCGTCGTCATGAAAAATACCGACCATAGCGCATCCCTCAGCTTTGCGCGTTTCAATTAGCTGCATCACTGCCTCTCGGTTAGTGGCATCCAGCGCAGCGGTCGGTTCATCTAGCAGCAGAATCGGATAGTGGACGGAGAAGGCATGGGCGATATTGACCCGCTGTTTTTCTCCGCCGGAAAAAGTAGTGGGCGACAGGTGCCACAGTCGCTCTGGCAGGTTTAACTGGGTAAAGAGTTGGCGAACGGTATCGTAGGCCGTATCTGCCTCTTGGCCTAACTCCATCAGCGGTTCTGCCGCCACTTCCAGGGCCGGCACCCGGGGAATCACTCGCAAAAACTGACTCACATAGCCCAGGGTCTGCTGCCGCACGTCAATTAGCTGGTGGGGTTCAAGCTGGGGCAAATCTAGCCATTCGCTTTGATGGCGCACCCAAATAGATCCGCTGTCGATGCGGTAGTTAGCATAGAGCGATCGCATAAAGGTGGATTTTCCTGACCCCGACGGGCCTCGCAGCGCTACACACTCCCCAGCGGAGACTTCTAGGGAAACGCCTTCCAGTACGGGCAACTTCACGCTGCCCTGATGATGCTGCACAATGGTTTTGTAGAGATTTTCTGCGTTTAGCTAAACACCTGCTGCCTGAGGTGGCTGAGAGGCAATGATCAATTGGCGGGGGCCGCCGTTTGCGCGGATCAGTTCGCGAAGGCGGTGCTG
>JBCDFX010000577.1:0-2590 GCA_039177155.1 Cyanobacteria bacterium P01_H01_bin.119 | reverse complement strand
GCAGGGCGATATTGACGCTATCATCAGTGATGCTTTAATGCTAATGTCCGCGGAAGCTCAAGATCCGGCTTTTCGGGTAGCCTTTCAGCTACCGACCCAAATGCCCTTCGGCATTGGCGTGCTGCCCGGCAACCGAGAGCTACTGGAAGCACTAAACAGCGCGCTCAATACGCTGATTGCAGAGGGCACTTTGGGCAAGCTCTGGGCCCAGTGGATTCCTTACAAGCAATGTCCCTTCAATTAAAGATCTGGTTAATCAAAGGTCTTGTCGATTGCGAAAGAACTTCAGCCCTTAGCCGACAGGTTAGAACAAGCGTAGCAAGGCCCATTCTTCAGTTTTGCTTTCAGCTGGTGATACGCCATAGCTGACAACAGCGCGTAATATTTCGCAACATTTTCTATACTGGAAGTGACGCGATCGCAGCAGACCTGAATCATGGCGCTATTTACAACCTGGCTCGACAGCAATTCCTGGCTTTGGGAAATCGACGGGATCAAAATTTTGGTTGATCCCTGGCTAGTGGATACCCTGGTGTTTGGCAATGCGCCCTGGCTATTTGAAGGCAAGCGCCCTGAGCCTATTCCGGTGCCTGAATCCGTCGATTTAATCTTGCTGTCCCAGGGCTTGCCTGATCACGCCCACCGCCCAACGCTGGAAATATTGGATAAATCAATTCCGGTATTTGGCTCAGTGGCAGCAGCCGAAGTGGCCCAAGAAATTGGCTTTACTAATGTGACAACGATCAATCACGGCGATCGCGTTGAGTTTCAGGGTGGACTCTTTATAACCGCGTTTCCCGGTGCTGTGGTGGGCCCGTTTACTAAAGAAAACGGCTATGTAGTTGAGGCAAAATCTGGCATTAGCCTGTATTACGAACCCCACGGCTATCCTGATCCTGCGCTAAAAGAGTTGGGCTCCATTGATGTAGCGATTACGCCGATTGTTGATTTGGAGCTTCCGCTATCTCTGCCCGTCCTGCGCGGTCATGCTGGAGCCTTAGAGCTGGCCCAAATGGTGACGCCTCGGCTGATGCTGCCCACCGCTGGTTCGGCAGAACTCGAATTTGGCGGGGTGCTAACCAAGCTGCTGCAAGAGAAGGGGAGCGCCGAGCAAACCCAGGCCGATCTGAAACAGGCGGGGCTTGCGACTCGGGTAATGGTGGCAGCACCCGGCGATCGCCTAGATCTATCGACAACTATAGGCGCTGCCGTTGAATAGGCTAAACCTGATTCGGTTAGAAGCTACTTTAGCTTTGCTTTTAGGCTAACCGCTCCGGCGACACCCGGTGCGGTCAAGAAACCACCAAAGCCATAAAAACAGCGTGCAGCAAAAACTGTTTTTAAGATTTGGCGCAGACTTGGGCGATCGCGGTTCATACTAAATGTGCTGATCGTCCACGCTATAGTCGGCATGACCATCCTTTGGCGTCGAGCTTTTCGCTATTCTCAAACCTATTTTTTAATCGGTGGGGCTGCTCTGGGCTATCTGGCGCTGCTGGTCTTCACCGGGTTTCGGCTAGTGTCTCTAGTCGTGGGAGGGGCGATCGTAGCGATTATGCTGATGGGCTGGTTTCGCCAGTTTCACCGGGATCGGGTGCCCACCACCGGCAACCTGATGGAGCGGGAGCTATTTTTGGCGCGGCTAGATGGCATTGCGGCAAAAATCGGTAAAGGAGAAAACTCCGCCGGCTGGCAAGAGGCTTACCGCTGGGCGCTCGATAGCCACGGCGCGGCTCTGCAAATTGCTGAGCGCGACCCCCTGCTGCTGCCCGATTTGGTGGAGACGCTGGTAACGGTAGAAGCTTTAGCCGATCAGGTTGCCAGCAGCTACTTCGCCCTAACTCAGGTGCAAACCGATACCTACCGAGGCTTAACTCAGCAGCATCTGGCTGAGAGCCGCGATCGCCTGCAGCAGACCCACAATCAGCTTCAACAACTGCGCGATCAAGTTCTCTTATCCCAGCTCACCCAGGAAGCCGGGGCCGACGACGGCAGTTTGCCCACTCGATTGCAGGTGCTAATTGAGGCCAACAAAACAGCGCTGCAGCCCGTCGAGTCATCTGACGATCAGCCATCGAAGTAGATTAATTGAAATCAAAGGAGAACAGTTCGACCCATGGGTAAACGGTTTGCTTGGATGCGGCTAGGATTTGTGCTGGGGCTATGCGCCAGCTTGCTATGGGGCTGTTTGGGGGGCGGCATTCCCAACGTGGACTCGCGAGAGAGCGCAGAGACCGTTTTGCGCGATCGCGTTGTGCCCAACATTAACCTAGAAGAAAACTTTGTCGCCGACGAAGTTGCCAGTCGCTACGCCACCGATAACATCACCGAGCCCCTGCCCAATATCGAAGATTTCCCGCTGTACGGTGCAGCGCCCAACGCCGCCGGCAACAGCCTATATCTCGAAATCTACAGCTCCTCTGAAAAGGCCAACGCCGATAAGCAAAATGAACGCTGGCTAGTGGAAGTTGCCGAGATGTTTAATCAGCAAGGCGCGACGACTCCCGGCGGTCAACCCATCCAGGTGGGCATTCGCAAAATTCCCTCAGGCACCGCTGCCCGTCTGATTGCGGCAGGGCAGGTGCAGCCT
>JBCDFX010000576.1:0-2600 GCA_039177155.1 Cyanobacteria bacterium P01_H01_bin.119 | reverse complement strand
TGGAGCCTTTGCTGTAGCAGGAGTTGAATACCTAACTGATGACAGCCCCTTGTATCGCTACGCGGAATTCAAAATACTCTGCGATAGGAGCCCTAAACGTATAGGGGCTTCTCGCAGAATAGCTCTACAAAATTGGGAATTCAGAACTAAGGCAGATAAGTCTTCTCAGCATTTTGAGTAGTGAGCATAGGTCTGCCGTTAGGCACTAACTGTTTAGAATGGCCTCTAAGAGTATCCCTGCGCCGTTTCTGACGACATCTGTGCAGGGCATCTTTGTCTCTGCCGTTACAGCTGCGATCGCCGCCTCAGCCTCAGCCGTCTCTAGGTGAGCCGTATTTAACGCAATGCCCGCCACCTTCGGTTTGGCAAAGGTACCGCCTGCGGCGGCAGTGGTTTCGTAGACTCGAATAGCTTCGGCTAGGGGCGGAATGGTGAAGTCTGGGAAATGCTGAATGCGGGTTTGTCCGGCCCGGTGAACCAGTATTAGGTGGGTGGGCTGGGAACCGCGCAGCAGGGGCAGTGTTGCCGTGGAGGCTGGATTCATTAGTGAGCCTTGGCCCTCGATAAATAAGATTTCGTGGCTCGGGCCGTGACGAAGCATCAGTTGTTCAATAGCTCCCGCCGCAAAGTCAACTCGCACAGCGTCTAGAGCAACGCCATTATCGCCTAGCATTAATCCAGCCTGTCCCGTGGCAATAACCTTGGACTGTATGCCGCGCTGTTGACAGAGGCGATGCAGTTCTAAATTGGTAGACATTTTGCCGACGGCCATATCCGTGCCAACAGTAAGCACGCGTTTGCAGGGCAGCGATCGCGCTTTGCCAGCTCCCACAGATAGCCCTTCAGGCTCCCGCCGCACGTCCCAAATCCACTGATGATCACGCAAATGCTGGGTAAGTCTTGGATCGTTGCCCATAGGCGTATGCAGGCCATTAACCAGGCTGAGCCCGGCGGCGATCGCGGCTTCTACATCGCTATACCAGGCATCAGGCAGTGCCCCGCCAGAGGGCGCAATGCCAATCGCCAGCACGTCGGGGTGGTAAGACAGAGCCGCTTCAACGGATTGAACAATGGGCACCGAACGCTGGATTCCCGATAGGTCAAATAGCGTTGGCCCTAGGGAGGCATTTTGGTCAATGACGGCAACGATATTGAGGGGACTGTAGCGCAGCATCGCCAGTCCAGTCTTTCCCTTGGCTCCAGTAAGGCCATCGTGCAGCAAAATGGCAAGTCGGTTTTCAGCGGTAGGACGCATGATTAGGCACTCCTAATGACAAGGCCTGGGTAACCCCCAGCCCCGGCAAACCGTTTGGCACCAAGGTTCCCTGCGACGTCACCTCAGCGCCGCAAAACGGATCGTTCTTCAAGTTGAGATGGCTATCGAGATCGAGATGGTCGGCGAGGGGAGCAAGCTGGGCTAGGGCCGTGTTGGATAAGACGCTGTCGGAGTAGCAGCCGAACATTACCTGCAGCCCCAGCGCGCGAGCGGTGTCAATCATGCGGCGCGCTTCGCTGAGTCCACCGGACTTCATCAGCTTGATATTAATACCGTGAACGTAAGGAGCCAGTCGGGGAATATCTTGACGGGTCCAGCAGCTTTCGTCGGCAAAAATGGGCAGGGGCGATCGCTGATAAAGGGCCTTAAATTCAGCTTCGGCGCTGGCGGCCAGGGGTTGCTCTAAGTAAACAATCCCCCGCTCAGCCAGCCAGTCTGCCATGGATAGCGCCTCGGTAAGAGACCAGCCCCCATTGGCGTCAACGCTGATTTTGCTGCCGGTGGGAATATGCGGCAGCAGCGCAACAATGCTGTTCTGGTCGGCCTCAATACCGTCGGGGCTGCCGAGCTTGAGCTTAAAAGAGCGGGCCGGAATCTGCTCTAGCCATCGCTGTAAGCGACTGACTGCGGCTGGGGGCTCGCTAATGCCAATGGTTACGGCGGTGGGGCCAATAGCATCAAGGTTTAAGCCCCACAGTTGCCACAGGGGCAAATTTGCTCGTTTACCGAGCCAGTCCTGGAGGGCCACATCAATGGCTGCGCGGCTGGCCGATCCCAGTCCGGCTTTGACCATCAAGTTTTCAATGATTTGATGCTCTAGGGGATGGTGGGGAGCTAGCTTGGGAATAAAGCCCTGCAGTTCTGCAGCGATCGCCTCCCAGCTCTGCCCGCGTTTGCCAATAGAAAACGGCGTGGCTTCTCCCCAGCCCTCAATTCCGTCGGCTTGGAGGCGCACCCATAGGTTTGTTGAACCCTGGCTGGTGCCCCGGCTGATGGTTAGGGGGACTTGCTTATGCACGGTAAAAGGCTGAATGGAAACTTGCATTAGCAAAAACAACGCCGCTCCAGCCTCAATGTAGACGAATCTCCGCTGCGTGCCTATGGAGCCGTGCTTAAAAATCGAATATAAACCACGTAAAGCACTTTACAAGAGGGTATCTTGTTGCTGAGCATAGAAAAGACTGGCTTATAGAAGCCACAAGCAATTAGGAGCGAATATCTGTGGAAAGAACATTTTTGATGATCAAACCCGATGGCGTACAGCGGGGACTGGTCGCAAATATTATTGGCCGCTATGAAGCAAAAGGCTTTACCCTAGTGGGCC
>JBCDFX010000575.1:0-2602 GCA_039177155.1 Cyanobacteria bacterium P01_H01_bin.119 | reverse complement strand
GATGTCGCTGGCCCAGTTTGGACTGAAAAAGAGAGCGGCTACAACAGCCCAGGCGGTACGGGCTATGGTGTACGTGCTCTGGTGCAGTGGGTGCTGTCTTGATGCTTTTTAGAGTCGGCTTTGACGCCGGCAGCCTAACTAGAACTCACGTCAATCAAATCTTGCTGGGCAATGATTAAAGTAGATTGCCAATTTAGAATCCGTTGATTAATTTCATCGGGATATTCGTCGTATAGATAGTGGCCGGCATCGGGAATTTCAACCAGGGTGACGCGATCGCTCAGCGGCGCAACTTTTTGTCCCCAGGTGAGGGGAATCACACGATCGCTGGTTCCCCACAGCAAAAGCGTCGGCATCTGGAGTTGCGGAATCATCTGCTGGGTCGCTGCCGAAAACGCCGGATCCGTTCTGGACTGCACCAGATAACAGAGGGTTCTGGCTGCACCGCGATCGCCCGTGGGCGCTACAAACTGCTCAACTATCTCATCGTCTACCCGTTCGGCCACCTGATAGAGATTTTGCAGCGTTTTGCGAATCACGCTGGGCTGGCGAAAAATCTTAAATATCAAACGCGTTAACAGCGACGACGAAAACCAGGTTTCTATCCGGCTAGCGATCGCCCCGGCCCAGCCTGAGAGCAGCTCTTGACGGGCCGCAGGGAGCGTTAGCATCACCAATCGCGCCGCCATCTCAGGGTGCTTAACTGCTGCCGTCAGCGCCACTAGTGCCCCTAATGAGTGGCCCAGCAAAATAATCGGTTGGCCGATAAATGCCTGCCAGAAATCGTAAATCTGCTCTACCCAAAGGTCAGTGCTGAAAGCGATCGCAGCCTTTTGGGATCCGCCAAAGCCGATTAAATCAATAGCGTAAACCGGATGATACTGGCTTAGGGCAACCAAATTGCTGCGCCACTGCTGTAAACTTGCGCCAAAACCGTGAAGCAGCAAAATAGGAGAATTTTGCGCTGCTTCAGGTGTTGCGGCGGGCAAAAACGTATAGCGCACTCGCCAGCCGCGCCACCGCCATATACGCAGGCTGCCAAAGGGCGACTCTAAATTGGGAACAGCGGGTGCGATCGCCAAGAGATTTTCAAAAATGAAACTGTTTAGGACTGACGCAGTTGCATCCGGTTTGGACCCTAGCCCCCAAATATGGGAACTCCGGGTGCAAGGGGGCTTTGCATAAGTTCTATTGTTTCAACTGTAAATCAAAACCAGAGATCAAATCCGGCGCGGCTGACCCGTGATGCTATAGCAACCCGCCGAAAGGTTCGGCCAGGGTTGCGAGTCAGATTGCCTCTGTATCAACGACTCCAGCAATACTGGGTGGAGCGCGCAATCTGACCAAAGCTATAAGTGCAGAGATATCCGGTGCGGTGAGTAATCTGACCAAAGCGGTATCAACCCTCACCGCATAGGCGCGCTAGCGATTGGCTTCCCACTTGCAGACTAGCTTGCCCTCTTCCATCACCCAGTGGGAAAACATCCGGCGGACAGACCCCGTGGTTTTAGATGCTTTAGCAATCGCCGCCAGTTGGAGCCGAGCCGTATTCTGGGCAGCGTTCAAAGACGCGTCAGTCTGAGTTTGAGCATTGAGAGTGTCATTATTCTGAGATTGCATGGTAAGTGTCCTCTAACGGGGGCGTTTTGTGTGTGCTGTAGAGGATACAGATTATTTCCAGGCCATCGCAGGCTGAATTTTGTGATCTTCGACACAGTTTTGAGTGGCCGATATCAATCAGTGACAGAAAAAGCCGCTATCAGGCCAAAACCGTTACATCAGGAGTATGGTGAGCCGCGCTATCTGCCTCAGGCTTGGGTTGATGCCTTGGAATCTTAATCACAAACGTGGTTCCCTCACCCTGTGAGGACACGCATTCCAGGCTGCCGCCGTGTTTCTCAATCACAATGCTGTGGCTAATAGACATGCCCATGCCCATGCTCACGCCGACGGGCTTGGTGGCAAAGAAGGGGTCAAAGATGCGATCGCGAATATCCTTAGGAATGCCAGAACCCAGAAGTGTTGAATATTAGGAAATATACAAAAAAGGTTGCCAAGAAAATCAGATAATCCTTGGAACCTGTCCAGCAAAATTATTGCTTACGATAGCATCCAATTTCCCAAAAATCATCAATCGCTACCTTGCTGACCTGCCTCAAAATGACTATTCAGTGATGAATACATCGACATTTGTCTCCTGCTGGCTATCGTTCAGTCTTGACCAAAGCTTGAAGACAATACGCGGGTTGTTTCGTCGGCTCAATATGCGCGGCATCCCAATCGATATTTCTACCTTAGGTGCTGAATTTGACTTGTTACAGGATTGGTGTGCCTATTTTCACGAATCAACACTCCCTCGTTCAACATTTCTAGCTGTATGCCATAAGAAATAACGCCGTTAAGATGAATAATTGCCGATTTTCGGCTCTCCAGATGTCCACTAGAGTTTGACAGCTAGAGCGTAATTTTTAAGTATGACCACTTTTGATTTAGGTCATACGAACTAAAGTTCTCTTGTACTGATACAATTTAGATGCATGTGTATCAATCGGCGGCTATGATTCCCCAGCGGTTGACGCTGAAGAATTTCCTCAGCTATCGG
>JBCDFX010000574.1:0-2614 GCA_039177155.1 Cyanobacteria bacterium P01_H01_bin.119 | reverse complement strand
TTGCGCCTGGTTTTCACCGCGCCAGTGGCGGTGCAGCTATTGATGGCGGTCGGGTTAGTGGGCGTGCTGTCTTTTCGCAATGGCCAGGGTGCCATTCAAGACCTAGCGTCCCAACTGCGAAGCGAAGTGTCTGCTCGGATCCAGGGTGAACTAGAAGGCTATTTTGGCGATCCCCACGCGATTAATCGTCTCAATGCAACGGCTTTTTCCATCGGCGATTTAGATGTTGAGGAGGCAGCCCGAGGAGAACATCTGCTGTTTCAGCAGATGAGGATTTATCCCAACATCGCGTTTACCTACTGCGGCAGTGCTCAGTCTGGAGAGTTTTTTGGCGTTTTGCGATCGCCGGAAACGGGAGAACTACAGCTCTCCTACGGCAACGCCGCCAACGATTTTTATCGAGAATACTACAGCCTCGACACACGAGGATATCGCCAACATTTTCGCTACCAGGCCGATGAAGTTTACGATGCCCGTTTGCGTCCGTGGTACCGCGCGGCTTTGCAGGCACAGGCTCCTACCTGGACGGATGTGTATATCGCCTTCACCACGGGATTGCCAAATGTGACGGCCAGTTTGTCCGTGTACGATCGCCGCGATCGCAATCTGCTTGGGGTTTGCGGCACCGATGTTGTGCTACCGGAGGAGTTTCGAACCTTT
Source organism: Cyanobacteria bacterium P01_H01_bin.119 (assembly GCA_039177155.1). Lineage (GTDB taxonomy): Bacteria > Cyanobacteriota > Cyanobacteriia > Phormidesmidales > Phormidesmidaceae > JBCBZT01. The sequence continues at coordinate 1,954 of JBCDFX010000574.1, read as the reverse complement.
CTAAAAAATTTGGAGATTGGCCGGTCAGGCCAGGCTTTTGTCATTGATCGCCAAGGCAATTTAATCTCTAGCTCCACTGAAGATCCGCTGCTGGAGGGCACAGAGGAGCGACCCCAGTTCTTCGAGGCGATTGATAGCCGCAATCCTTTGGTAAAAGAATCCACAAAATATTTGTTGGATCAATTTAATGGATTTGAGCAGATTCGCAGCAACCAGCAGCTGGCGTTTGAGCTAGACGGCAAGCGGCAGTTCTTAGAAGTGCTGCCCTTTAGCGATGGCTTTGGCCTAGATTGGCTGATTGTGGTGGTGGTGCCAGAGGCCGACTATATGGGTCGCATTCTGTTCAACACTCAGATTACCGTTGTGCTGTGCGCAATCGCACTGGGGATTGCACTAGGAGTCGGCGTTGTGCTGGCTCGATGGGTAACAGCCCCCATTTTGGAGCTAAATGCCGCGGTTAAAGAGATTTCTCAAGGACGCTGGCGGCAGCGGGTTAGAGTCTTTCGCCCTGATGAGCTTGGTGAACTCTCCCGCTCCGTTAACTCGATGGCCGATCAGATTCAATCCGCGTTCAACCAGGTCGCCAATCAGCGCAATGCATTTTCGCGATTTTTTCCGCCGGAGTATCTGCAGTTCTTAAATAAGCAGAGCATTATCGATATTCAGCTCGGGGATCATGTCAGCAAGGATATGGCGGTTATGTTTTCTGATATTCGAGAATTCACCCATCTGGCAGAGCAAATGGCACCCCAGCAGGTGTTTGACTTTATCAACCTTTATCTAGAGCGCACCTGTTACGAAATTCGTGAACATGACGGAGTGGTCGTCAAGTTTATTGGCGACGGGGTTATGACGGTTTTTCCCCGTCAGGTCGAAGATGCTATTGACGCAGCGATCGCTCAATTTAGCCGGATGGAAGAGTTTAATCGCCAGCGTCAGCAGGCCGGAGACCGTCCCATCGAAATTGGCATGGGCATTAATGCGGGCCGCGTTATGGTGGGTATGATTGGCGAGCCCGACCGGATTCAGCCCGATGCGGTCTCTGACACGGTAAATCTGGCTGCTCGGTTAGAAGGTATGTCCAAGGTATACGGTGCGTCCCTGGTGATTTCTGAAGCGGTTCATCAGCGGCTGGCGAAGCGCGATCGCTACCAGCTTCGGTTCCTTGACCGGGTAATTGTTAAGGGCCGTCGCCAGCCCGTCGCAATTTATGAGGTGCTAGACGCTGAGCCAGTCCATCAAAAACGTGCCAAACAGGACACTCTCCACACCTTTCAGTCGGGTATTGATGCTTACAGCGACCTAGAACTTGCCCTAGCGCAGCAGCAGTTTGATGCGGTGCTGCACCATAACCCAGCCGACAAAACGGCCCAAATCTACCGTCAGCGCGTAGGACATCTAATTGAGTACGGTATTCCAAAGGACTGGAATGGCATTTGGACGTTTAGTCAAAAGCGCTAGGCCCAAAGGCGCTAAATAGAGTGGCTTTAAGGAACTGCTTCAAAAAGAGTTACCTTAAGATAGGGCAATAAATCGTTACTATGTTAAGTGTAGAACTTTTCAAAACTGGGCATGAAAGATAAAAATTATTCATGGAAAGGAAGCTGGAATGCAGGTCAAGTGCTTCTAATCTTGGCGGTTGTCGGCGCTGTTTTTCTGGTCGCTGCTGGCTTTAGTTAAATTGGGCTACTGCCGGTTTTGTCTTCAGATTTATTTTTGGGCTCGATCTTTAGCTGCCTATGAATCCCCGCCTTAATGGGCAAGTTCAGCACGTTGTTAGCACCCTAAAAGCTGACTTGCCCCATTTATTTGAAACTGATATTTCTTACGATATCTATACTCCTGATATCGTTTTTGTCGACCCGGTCAATCGGTTTCGGGGAAAATTGAGCTACCGACTTATTTTTTGGTCTCTGCGCTTCCACGGCAAACTGTTTTTTACCGCCTTAAGCTT
>JBCDFX010000573.1:0-2651 GCA_039177155.1 Cyanobacteria bacterium P01_H01_bin.119 | reverse complement strand
TCCGCGAGATTACTCAGATCGATCGGAGCGCTGGGCTCTTGCCAAACAGACTGGGTTTCCCAACCCCAGCGATAGGGCACCTCCCCTAACGCCAGCACATCGCCTAGCTCCGTGCCGTCAATCACGATGTCAGCGTAGATTTCGCAGGCGTCAAACCGGACGCCTCTGATGGGATCGCTCCCGATTACGGCGCGAGGGCGCTGAGCAGTAATCCAGAGCAGATTGGGCAAAGCCGCTGCCCAATCTGCAAAAATAGATGCGCCCACCGCCGGATCAAAATTAAAAAAGCTCACCCAGCCATGGTCTATGCCCTGAGGCTGGCGCTGCATTAGCGCTTGCAGAAAGGCTCCCCACAGTCCGGTTTGCCACGGATTAAGTTCGTTGCCGTCGGGAGCCGATACACCAGCTGCCGTGAGCATTCCACCCAGCCAGCCCAGCTCACTGACCAAAATTACCTCAGCCCCGCGCCGGGCGGCCTGCAGCGCCGCAGCTGTGCCCCCCGTACCGCCCCCCACGACTAAAACTTCGGTCTTAAATCTATCCATCTCAGACCATCTCAGGCTAACGGTTGCTGTGGATATTTCGCCTGTTCTAAGCTCTTTGGACTATACGCCCGTTGATAGAACAGTGGTAATTTAGGGTCATAAATCCTCATCTCCTATCTCCATTTCCATGTACCAGCGCGCCCTTATTTGTACCGACTTTAGCGATGGTGTTTATCGTTTAACCGGCTTTACAGACGAGCTTCGACAAGCAGGACTGCAACAGGTGGTGTTTTTCCACAATGTCCCCATTGATGACGTTCGGGGTATCCCACGGGTTGACCAAGACCAGGTCGAGTCCTGTCGCGATCGCCTCGAAGCGGCGGTCAAAGATGCCCCCGACAGTATCACAGTTGAGATTCAGATCGAGTCAGGCCGCATTACCGACAATATTCTGCAAGCCGTCGAAACTCACCAGAGCGACGTTGTCATTTTAGGCGCATCTACACGCAATGCTTTGCAAGAGCAGCTCTTTGGCAGCACAACTAAAGAACTCCTACAAAAAACCCCTGTTCCTTTATTTATTCTGAGGCCGCAGCTAATTTCGGCCTACACGACTGAAGAGCTATCGTTGCGCTGTCGTCATCTATTCCGCTATTTTCTGTTTCCCTACGACGGGAGCGCTAGCGCCAAATCGATTCAAGAGCGGGTGCTCGAGCACCTTGAACAAAATCCCTCCGGTGTCCTCCAAAAGAGCCTCTTGCTGTGGGTAATTGACGACGGAATTCGAGAAGAAATGCGAGCCGGCATGACCCCCGAGATTTTGCAGGAGAAGCTAGAGGCAGTTGCAGCCGCCCTGGCCGAAAAGAGTATCGAAGTCCTGACGGAAATTCGCGAAGGCGACCCTTGTGCCGAGATTTTACAAACCGCCGAACACCAGGATATTAGCGCGATCGCACTGTCATCGGGCGCCAAAGGCTGGCTAAGCTGGTCAGTTCCCAGCATCACCAGCGCCATTCTTCGCCAGAGCTGGCATCCTGTTTTGGTTTATCCCACCTTAAAATAGTCCAACCCAATCGGCTCCTGATATGCCCTAAGGCGCGTCATCAATTAAAACCAGAATGCTTCCGGTATAGGCATTATCGCGCCCGCCCCGCGTAGCAAACTAGGGGGCTGAAACACCTTCCGAATAAAGACTTGACCGCTAAATGATGACAGCCCCTAGTCAAGCACTTTACCCACCACATTAAGCGATAGCTTGGGGTAAGCCGTTTCCAGCATGGCGGAAATTTTGGGTTTGAGCTTGCTGTTCAACTCTGATTTCAAAATGGCTTTGCTATCTTGTGGTGTCCCCACCGGGCGTTGGGGCTTGGCGATGGTAATCCACTCCTTTAAAAGCTTGCACTGAGGTAGCACAACGTTGGCGGTTGTAACGTGGGCGCAGCGCTGGGGCTCTTCCAGGGCAAAAAACAAAATTTTGTAGCGCCCCATGCGAGCCAGCAACCCCGCCATTTCTATCCCTGCAGAGCCCTTCATATCTAAATAGCAGGGCAGCCATCGCAGTCCTTTGGTGTTGGTGTACACCACGGTTAACCACAGCGCCATCGGATAGGGGCTCATGGTGCAAATAAAGTTGTTGTAGGGGGTGCGAATCAAATCAGCCTGAATGGCCCGCTGGGGCAGCATCACCCACAGCGTTGGCCAAACCTGGTCGGAGGTTTGGAACGGTTGATAAAAAACAATTTCGGCGATGGGCTTGTTTTTGGGCCAAGACGCCATCGAAAAAACGGTGCTGCTGTCTTCTGAGGGCGCACCCGGTTTTTTTTCAGTAATGGGCAGTTTTGAGAGGGTGCGGCTAATGCGGTGACTAATCCGTAAGCCTGCTCCATACTTCTCTTCTAGGGGAGCCAGCTCCTGGAGAACAGCCTTAACATTGTCTGGGCGACGGTCCACATTTTTCTCCAGGCAGGCCATAATCAGCGATTCTAGCCGCTTGGGAATATTCAGGTCGGGATCAGCTTCAGAAACGGGTTGAGGAACTTTAGAGTGGTGAGCCTTATACCAGCCGCCAAAGGAGTGGGTATCAGCCCGGAGGGGCATCTTGCCTGTCAGCTCTGTGGCGATGGTATCGACGTCAAATCCGGCAGACGTCTCAAGCTTTATTTGCTT
>JBCDFX010000572.1:0-2669 GCA_039177155.1 Cyanobacteria bacterium P01_H01_bin.119 | reverse complement strand
CGAAAGCCACGATTTTTGGCAACCACGACGCCTGGTATACCGCGACGCCCTGGGGCCGCAAAAAGTGCCCATACGATCGCCAGTCTGAAGATTGGGTGCAGCTGCAGATAGACTGTCTGGGGCCAGCCGACGTCAGCTACGGTAAACGCGATTTTCCGGAATTGGAGCTCACTGTAATTGGCGGACGGCCCTTTAGCTGGGGGGGCTCTGAGTGGAAACATTCTTCTTTTTACCGCGATCGCTATGGCGTCCACAGCTTCGAGGAATCGATTGACCGCATCAAACAAGCCATTGATGAGGCTGCCTTTGACACGCTAATTTTTATTGGGCACTGTGGCCCCACGGGGCTAGGCGATCAGCCCGAGTCGCCCTGTGGACGCGACTGGAATCCGATTGGGGGCGATTTTGGTGATCCTGACCTAGCCGCTGCCATCGCCTACGCTCAAGAAAACGGCAAATCCGTTCCCCTGGTCACTTTTGGGCACATGCACCACGGTATGCGACACCGTCAAGATATTCAACGGCAGCGAGTCACTAGGGATGCAGCAGAGACGCTGTATCTGAATGCTGCTTGTGTACCCCGCATTGTCCAGACTGCCACCAGCTGTCAGCGCAACTTTTCGCTCGTGACGTTGGCTCATGGCCAGGTCAAACGGTCTGAGCTGGTGTGGGTTGACCAAACCCATACAATTGTTGCCGCCGAAGATTTGCTGGCAGAATTGCCCAATAGCCGTCCCTTACAGCCTTTAGGATAGTTATTTAAGCTAGATTGTCCTGCGGGCTGCCTTATCTCACCTCGGCGTTTCCTTGAAGCCCCAGGCCCAGGCTTAGCCTACGAAAAGATGGGGAACCGGGCAAAATCCGCGTAGAATTGATAATCAAACTCTAATGGTGGCGATCGCCCATGAAGTCTTACCTGGCCGCAGCTTTGCAGATGACTAGCGTGCCAGATTTGGAGAAAAATCTGGCACAAGCTGAAGACTTAATCGACCTAGCGGTGCGGCGAGGAGCAGAACTCGTCACGCTCCCGGAAAATTTTTCATTTCTCGGGTCCGAAAAAGACAAGCTAGAGCGGGCCCAAGAAATCTGCGATGCCAGCGAACAGTTTCTCAAGAAGATGGCGCAGCGCTATCAAATTACCCTGCTGGGCGGCGGCTATCCCGTGCCGGGGCAGGACGGCAAATTTTATAATACGGCTTTACTAGTAGACTCCGACGGCAGCGAACTGGCCCGCTACGAAAAAGTCCATCTATTTGACGTTAATCTACCCGACGGCAACACCTACCGAGAATCAAGCTCAGTGGTTTCTGGGCATGCCTTGCCGGCGGTCCTGCCGTCAAAAGAGTTTGGCAACCTGGGGCTATCGGTTTGCTATGACGTGCGCTTTCCGGAGCTATATCGTCATTTATCTCAGATGGGCGCAGAGATCATCATGATTCCAGCAGCGTTCACCGCTTTTACTGGCAAAGACCACTGGCAGGTACTGCTGCAGGCTCGGGCGATTGAAAACACCTGCTACGTCGTTGCTCCGGCCCAAACAGGGTTTCACAACAACCGCCGACAATCGCACGGCCACGCCATGATTATCGATCCCTGGGGAATTGTGTTGGAAGATGTGGGCACAGAGGTCGGGGTAGCGATCGCCGAAATCAACCCGGCTCGCTTGACCCAAGTGCGTCAGCAAATGCCTTCCTTACAACATCGAGTCTTTATCTAAGCATCGCGCGATGCCAGCTTATCCACCAATATCGGCCTGCAGCAGAGTAACGCTCATTGCTTGGAGCCGATTGATGAGATTTCCTTGCCCAAGGTGAGTAGTGAGCCCAATGTCTACCTGAATCTTGACTTCAAAGGACACCTGATGGCCTCAATCACGTCAAACGACGACAACTGGGTAGCGATCGCTGTAAGTAAAAGCTACCTGAATGTTTATTGTCTTGTTAGACGGGCTTATACGGACTTTTTGCGGTCTTAGCTGCGCGTCAACCACCAAACTGGAAGTGCTGCTACAAAATGCATAATTTCGAGAATAACTATTTGGGCAATGGGAACGTTCTCTATCCCGAATGGCGTGAAAAACATCCCAATTAAGACCACTCCTGTAAGAACCCACATAACGCGATTGGCTGTTACTCTCGCAAGAAACCGAGTCAGTAAGAAGTAACTAATCGTAGCCACCAAACCTCCCAAAATGCTCGCCAATATGACTGGTGCTACCGTAACAGGGTCGCCCGTGGGTGTAATGGCATCGGCTGGAAACGTAAAGGTTGAGCCCATCAAGTAAAGAGCCGCATTAATGACGACCGCCGCCACGGTGGCGATGCACCCTTTGCGAAAGATAGTACTGATTTCTGGTTTGTTCGTATTGATATTCATAATTGTGTGCTTTGCCGTTTTGCCCCCTTGAGCCAATCAATTGTGGCTCTATGGTTAACTGCCATTGCCTAAAGGCGACGTAAGTGCTTTTGCAAGCAATGTTGCGCTTGCACTCCACAGGTCATGGCGACGTGCCTCGTCCAACAAATAGGCATCTGGAGTGAAGCTGCCCTTTTTGTTGAAAAACACAGTAAGACCTGCTTGCGGAGTCTCGTCGCGCAGGATGTCAGCAAATTGACGCGCGACAACTTCAGGCTTGCGGGTGGTAAACATATAGAGTGGCTTGACAATTT
>JBCDFX010000571.1:0-2689 GCA_039177155.1 Cyanobacteria bacterium P01_H01_bin.119 | reverse complement strand
GGGTTTATGCCCCTAAAATGGGCAAATACAAAGAGATCATTAAACCCCATCTTGTACAACGGTAGGTCAGGAGCGGTAACGCTTACGGTGTCAGCAACCGATGGCTAAGCGATGACCATGCAAGGATTTTCGATACCGCTGAAATAGTCTCTGAGATAACAAGGGCGGCTCTTGCAAGTGTCTCTCTTTATTTTTCCCAAAGCCCTGAGACCCGTCATCAGTTATGAGTAAAACCTTGAATGGTCATCGCTTAGCCATCGGTTGCTGACACCGTAAGCGTTACCGCTCCTGACCTACCGTTGTACAAGATGGGGTTTAATGATCTCTTTGTATTTGCCCATTTTAGGGGCATAAACCCAGGGCGGACTCTTTTAATAGGACATAAGGGGGATTGATTAGGGCCAGGCTGCACTCATCTGCCAGCGCTAGCTTTACAAGGAATTTATATATCTCTGTGATCGTACCCACAGTAGCTTTATCAGGAATTCACATATTTCTCGGAATACCCTCGGAATATACGCATATTATGAGAATGATTATCATCTACCTTAAGCAGGTAAGGTTCTCTTTATGTCGAGTCTTGAAAGATCAGTTGATTTCCTGAGTCATAGAAAAGGGGTTGCGATCGCCATCGGAGCAGCCCTAGGGCTATGCACCGTCAACCCCGCCCAGGCGGCCACCTTTAACATTTCATGGACAGGGCAAATTCTGGGCTACAGCGCCGAGGGTCGTTTCAGCTACGACGACACTCAAACCTATGAAAATGGAATTGTTCGAGGTGACGATTTAGACGCTTTTGATATTGCTTTTTACACTCCGCAAGGCGCACTAATCAAAGAGTTTGAGGATAACCATCTCACCTATCCAGATTTTAATTTCAATTTTGATACCCAAACGGGTGAAATTCTGCAAGATGGCTTTTTTAGTCAGCCCAACGGCATTGATATTGGAGAATACACGCTTCTGCTCGATGACGACGGAAACCCCATTGGTGCAACGGGGCTAAATTTCTGGTCGGCGGCTCCAACGACTCCAGATGGAGAATCTCTCCCCCATGTTCACCTGACCGATTTTGGCGATGAGTTTCCTGATCTGCCGTTGGGCTTTGGTCCCCATTTAGACGTGGCTTTCTTCACCCGCACCCAGGCGCAGCTTTTGGGTGATCCGGGGGCAGGTGATCAGCTCGGCCAGCGGATGGTGGCTACCCGAGTTCCTGAGCCGGGTGCGCTATTAGGCCTTGGCGCGATCGCGCTGCTGGCCCTGCGTTTGCGCCGAGCCTCACAAGTCATTCGCTAAGACCTGATAGCGGTAAAACATTATTGGCAACGAATTATCTAAGACTTCTGTGCTGAAAGCGTTTTCTCGAACGACTAACAGGAAGCAGGTCTGCTTGGTTAGGACTTTTGGTAGAAAGTGAATTTCCTACCAAAAGCCCCTTACCGGTCGGCCAGGGACAATAAGAGAAAACTAGAGTTTTTGTATCGCAAATTAGTCGTCAGCTTCTTCTCCAGTTGAAGTAGAAGAGTCATAGAGAGCATCGAGCTGCTCACGGGCATCTTTGACCGAAATAGAGCGCATAACCAATAGAGGTTCACTAATTACCTGGCCATCTTCATCCAAAAGTTCTGGATGAGGCACAGGGCGACGGTTTTGACCTTGAGGTGCACCCTGGCTGATACTGCTACCCGATGCAGAACGGCTGCTCGAACCCAACGTCATCAGGTTGCGAATCAGATTCCAGATAGCCAACGTCGCCAAAACTGTGAACGCAACAATATAGAGCAGATGAAGCATATTAAACCCGCTTATGGAGACGACAGATGGGGTGTTCTTATATACAATTCTAGCTTTTGAGCCCCAAAATCGCTAACTCAAAATTGGCAAAATCGCAACGATAGATCTAGGGTACACAATCAGTGGGTTGCAGAAACCTTTGCGGCGAGGTTAAACCGATCCGCCACAGTCCACTCCTGTCCGGTATGGATTAGCAGCGTCAGATGGGACGCTAAAAACTCGAAGGTTAGCGATCGCTGCTCAAACTCTGGCCAAGCCGCTTTAAAGGCTTTGGGTTTGAGGTCGCGAAAGGCCACGGTCATATGGGGCGTAAACGTTCGATAGCGATCGTTAGCAATGTGGAGTGTCGTGGCCATTTCCGCTGCGAGAGCCGACTGAATCGCCATTAAATCCGGGGTTTGCTCAACGTGTATATAAATCACTTTGGGCGGAAAAGCGCCAAAGCCCGACAGCGTGATTGGCACGGGAGACTGGTGCTGGGCAAAGTCAGCTAGGGTAGCGCTCAGCTCAGCGTATCGATTAAGCGGCCACTTAAAGGGGGCCTGCAGCGTAATATGGGGCGGCGATCGCTGGGCGGCATGGCTGTTAAAGCGATCGCTAAACGTTTGCTCAATTTGCCGGGCAACACTTTGGATATTGCTGGGGGGCACCAAAGCCACAAAAAACCGTCGGAGCGCGCTCCTATCAGACTCAATAGCTGAAACAGTTGATTTCACTACGTTGACCCGTTATGTCCTAAAGCGTTACGCCTTCAACTGCTGCTGAGCGGTTAGATAATCTCTCAAAGAGTCAAATCCCAAATATTGCAGCACTGCATAGCCATGCTTACAGCAGCCCCAGCCAAAAAAGCGCTGCTGCCAAAGGTAGTCTTCACAGTCGCAGTCGAGGCGATCGC
>JBCDFX010000570.1:0-2692 GCA_039177155.1 Cyanobacteria bacterium P01_H01_bin.119 | reverse complement strand
TCCCTGGGCGATCGCTCCATTGCCTCGGTGCTCGATGGCGTCTATCACCTCAGCATTCCACCATTTCGGCTGATGCTAATAGCGGTGGAAAATTTGTTTGCCGAAACCGTCAATGTGCCTAAAGCGGCGCTAACCGTGCCCGGCTATGCGGCCCACTTTTGCGTGCTAATTGAGGTGCAGGTAGAGCTAGAGCAGGCGATTGTGCGCGGCATTCAGCATCATACGGCCCTGCGCGCAGCCGCGCAGCGCTACTGGCAAAATCCCCAGAGCTGGGACTACACCTTGCCCTTAGCCGAATTTGATTTGGAGCCCAACCATTTGCTCAGCCAGCTTCAGCTTGTGTCTCCGGCCTCAATTCCTTTGCCTACAGGGGCATTGCCCGCCGTCGATCTGAGTTTGTGGCCCCGTATCTTGGCCTGGCTGCGATCGCCCGATCAGGCCCTCTCTGAGCAGGTGACCTGGGAGCAGGGCCGGGCGCTGCTAAACTGCCCGCTGCTGCTGCGCCAGTGCGATCGCTGGCGGCGACAGTTTGCAGCCAGTCAAGCCTTTGGCCATCAGACGGAGCGGGCCATGAGCTATCTATGGCAAACCCTTAGCCAGGGGGTGGTAAATGTTGCGGCTTGGCTGCAAGGTGAAGTAGACGAAGCCGCGCTAAATGCCGGATTTTGGCTGCCCCAGTTTGCCCCAGCCGCGAGCGGCTTACGCTCGATTAATAAATTTCAGGACGCGATCGCCGATTTGCAGCGCCAGGGCATGGCGATTCCCGACTCAGCGGTTTACGCCTATCAGGATATTGATCTGCGCGGCGTATCTGTGCGGCTTTGCACAGTGCACTGGCTGGATTCAGAGGCAGAGCACCAGCGATCGCTGCTGGCCCTGTTGGGAATGCAGACCGGCGCGGCCCTGCCCGACGGCGTCACCATGACGATTCGGGTGCTCGATCAGGCCCAAGCCACTGTCACCACCGAATTTGACGATCCCTTTCTCTATGCCAAGGTAAACGGCAATCCAGACTATCCCATGGTCATTCTGCTGGTGCCGCCCGACGGACCAGACTGGGTCTCCCTGCCCTTTGTTTACAGCGTATCTGAGCGCGACCGTCAGGCTACTGGAGAGGGGAATCCGCTGCCGCCCTCTCTACCGGGGAACTGGGATAGCGAGTCCGACTCCGACCCATGGTAAGCTCAGGCTCCTCCCGCCCTGGCACCGAAGATATGCCCCAGGCGGCGGGTATCCGCGATCAGTTTGAGCTACGGGTAATGCAGCAGGGCGAAACCTGTCTGCTACTGCTGCTGTGGGATCAGCGCCGTCAGCACCTATCGGTTTCTCTGCCGATGTCGCCTCAACTGACCCAGCGCTACGAGCTATGGCGCAAGCGCTATGGCCGATTTTATGAATTTCAGGCTGCCGCACCCATCGGCAACAGCGGTCGCCTCAATCCTGGATCGGGCGATCCGGCTCATGATTTGATGGTGGCGGAGCAGGCATTGGTACAGGCTTTTCGGCGCTGGCTGGGGGAAGGAGAGGGGCGACTGATTCAGCAGGCTATTCGCGATCGCCTGATGGCGCTGCTTCAGCAGGATGCCGCAGTGGGCATCTCGGTGTTGATCACCTGCCAGTCTAAAGCCCTCTCCCGGCTGCCCTGGGAACAGTGGGACCTGGCCCCCGCCACCGCATCGGCGGATGCGGTCCAGATTTTTCGGGGCGGATCGGGGCTAGGCACCTTACCCCTAGGCGATCGCCCCAAGCCTAAGCGCCCCCATCGTAAACCTCGCATCTTGGCTATTTTGGCCGATGATCCCAGCCTAGGGCTGCCCGTTGACGGGCAGATTCTACGTACATTAAGTCCCGTTGCCGACGTGCAGCGGCTAACCTGGCCGGCTCACCTCTCTCCAGAGCAGGTCAAAGTCAAAATTAGCGAAACCCTGCGAGACGATCGCGGTTGGGACGTGCTTTATTTTGGCGGGCACAGCGACGAAACCGCCACCAGCGGCGGCCAGTTTGCCCTATCTCCTACGGTGCAGCTCTCCACTCACGATCTGCAGGACTGCCTAGAAGCGGCGAGTCGCTGCTGCTTGCAGTTGGCAATTTTTAACTCCTGCAGCGGGCTGGATATTGCAGACGGGTTGACCGCTCTGGGAATACAGGTTTTAGCGATGCGTGAACCCATCGCCAGCAGCGCGGCCCACAGCTTTTTGCAGCGTTTGTGTCAACACCTGAGCCAGTCTCAAGATGTGGGGAGCGCCCTGACCGCGGCGCGGCGTTCTCTGGCGATTGACGATAAATTTGCCCATCCCTCGGCCCATCTGGTTCCCTCGCTTTTTATCAATCCAGACCAGGTTCCCTACCGCATTTTCCCCGCGTCCTGGCGGCAAACTCTGACCCGCTGGCTGCCGACCCGTCAAGAGGGATGGGTGATGGCGCTGATTGCCCTAATTGCCCTGTCTCAGCCCCTGCGGATTAACGTACTGCTCGATACCCGCTTGGCTCTGCAGGCCATTTACCGCCACGCCACCCGGCAGATCCCGGCAAATCGTCCCCCAGTTGCTCTAATCACGGTGGATCAAACCTCGTTAAATCTAGCCAGTGAGAATATTCCCGACTTTCAGTTTGCCCGCCCCCACGAAATCGACCGGGAATACCTCTCTGGGCTGGTGAGCAAAGTGACCAGCTTTGGGGCCAAAACCGTGGG
>JBCDFX010000569.1:0-2694 GCA_039177155.1 Cyanobacteria bacterium P01_H01_bin.119 | reverse complement strand
GTCTTAGTCTTCGTAGATACGGCACTCATCGGCATCCGGATTGGCATCGCAGTACGCCTCGAATGGTGACTTTTGCTCACCGCCTTTTTCACGCTGGTGAGAAGCTTCAGCCTGTAGCTCTTCAACAGCATCCCAAGCGGCAGCGCACTCTGCCGAGTTAGCCCCAGAAGTATCGCAAGCATCGCGAGCCGCTTTAACTTCTTCTTGAATCTTGTTTTGAATGTTATTGCTCATAGATCCTACTAGACCATTTTCAACTTTTGTTTGATGGCGCTGACTAGGCCAATACAGCCAGCAGCGATAAATGCTTCGGTCAGTTTAACCTGGGTGTCTGACTAAACCGGTATAAATCGTGTCAAACGTTTACACAGCCGCTATTCTAGCCGCAATCTCTTGATATTCCTTGAACAAAGAATGAAGATTTTGGGCTCATCCGTAAGCTACTGCACAGGTAATATCGCTAACAGGGTGGAAAACCTTACCAGAAGTTCGGCTTCGACCAACTTGGCGTCAATTATCGATAACTTAACCAAGCGGATATTTGGATAGCATCAACCCGCAGCCATAATTTAAATGTCGCTGAAGAGAGAACTTTGTGCTTTGTTTGGGAACAGAGGCCAGCATTTGACGTAGGCTGAAACCACGTTCGCTGCCAGCGGCTCGCCGGTATATGGATACCCCAGCTAGGAATCAGGGCAGGCTAGCTGCAGCGATCGCCAGACGACAACAGCGCGACTGCAAGTGTGAATCACTTTTGAGGAGAGGCCCATGTCTGAAACCAATCAATCAATGCAGTGGGTAAGCGCCTTGTCCACCAAGGCTTCCCTCGAAACTGCTGTCAAAGATGTGGCTGCGCAGGTTAGTGGCCAACTGCAGCAGGCTCCTGATCTGGGTCTAGTCTTTATTTCCGCTGCCTATGCCAGCGAGTTTGCCCGCTTGCTGCCCCTGCTGCACGAAGCCTTGTCCATTCCCTGTCTGATTGGCTGCAGCGGCGGTGGCATCATCGGCACGCCTCCGACGAGTGCAGCCAAAGAGGTGGAACAGCGACCTGGCCTGAGCCTGTGTGTCGGGGTTTTGCCAGGAGTGACGGTGCAGCCGTTTGCCCTGCAGGAAGATGACCTGCCCGATTTAGACAGTCCGCCAGATGCCTGGGCCGAGCGCATTGGCGTGGCGGCCGCTGACAATCCGAGCTTTATTCTTCTAGCTGACCCGTTTTCAGCCAGGATTACTGAGCTGCTGCAGGGGCTGGACTTTGCGTTTCCAGCGGCCGTTAAGATTGGCGGGCTAGGCGGCAGCAGCGGCTTTGATCGCAGCAGCGGCCTATTTTTGAATCACACGATGCAGGCGACGGGCGTGGTTGGCGTGGCCCTGACCGGCAATGTGGTGCTAGATGCGATCGTGGCTCAAGGCTGTCGTCCGATTGGGCGACCGTTTCGCATTGCCGCTAGCGAACGCAATATTTTGCTGGAGCTAGAAGAGTGTGACGATTTTGGCGGCGAAACGCAAACGCCGCTGGCTATTCTGCAGGAAATTTTGCAAGGGCTAGATGAGAGCGATCGCGCCCTGGCTCAAGATTCTCTGCATGTGGGGATTGCTCAAGATGGCTTTAAGGAAGAACTGCAGCCCGGAGACTTTTTGATTCGTAATTTACTGGGGGTTGATCCTCGGATTGGAGCACTGGCAATCGGCGATCGCCTGCGCATCGGTCAGCGTATTCAATTTCACCTGCGCGATGCCCGCACTTCGGCTGACGATTTAGAAACCCTGCTGATTCGCTACCGCAGCGAGCATAAACCGGCAACCAGCGCCGCCGCCGGAGCCTTTATGTTTTCCTGCATGGGGCGCGGCGAAGGTCTTTATCAAAAGCCCAATTTCGATTCCCATCTGTTCCAAGAGTTTGTTGGTAACACTCCCGTTACTGGCTTTTTCTGCGGTGGCGAAATTGGCCCCGTCGGAGGCACAACATTTCTACACGGCTACACCTCCGTGTTCGGCATTTGCCGCCCAGCGCAGCTTTAGAGTGCAGATTTCGGAATTCGAAAAAAGGGGTTCTTGGTTCTTGGTTCCCTGTTCCCTGCCCCCTGCCCCCTGTTCCCTAGTTGGCCACCCTGCCACCTAAACAACCTCCAGTGTCGCTACATTTAGCGTGATCAAAAAAATTGCTTGCATTTGTGAGAAATCTGCATATCCTTGTGTGGAATGGGAACACGTAGGGGGAGAAGCATGAAACCCCGAGACTATCAAAAAACTAAATCTAGATTTGGCGCATGGACGCTATCGGCAGCTGCGATCGCCGGCATGATGGCCCCTCCAGCCATCGTTGCCCCCGCTCGGGCGGCTGTTCTGCACGGCTGGAATTTTGATCCCGTCACCGAGGCGCTGACGGTGACGCTGCCCGACGGAATTACGCCAAAATTTTTCCTGTTGGCGGAGCCGGCTCGCATTGTCCTCGAAATTCCTAACACCACTTTGGGCACCTTGACCACGGCTCAAGAATATTCCGGTGCTGTGCGCAGCATTCGGCTGATGGAGGTGGCCGCCGGCTCGCGCTTGGTCATTGAGCTAGCGCCCAATACTCGGCTCGATCCTCGGCATGCGGAACTTACCGCGATCGCCCTTGACAACGGCCAAACCCAGTGGAGCCTGCAGCCGCTTTTGCAAGATAGTCCACCCGCGCCCGTCGCGGCCGCCCCG
>JBCDFX010000568.1:0-2711 GCA_039177155.1 Cyanobacteria bacterium P01_H01_bin.119 | reverse complement strand
GTGGTTTTGCCGTTGGTGCCTGTAATGCCTACCCAGGGGCGATCTTCCAGATAGCGCCAGGCTAGCTCCATTTCTCCGATGGTTTCTATCCCCGCCGCCTGAGCCGCTTTGACCGGAGGCGCATCCCAGGGGACGCCTGGGCTAATCACCAGAAGATTTAGCTCTGCCTCGACCGCAAAGGTGTGGCCCAGCTTAACGGTAATGCCGGCTTGCTTGAGTTCGGCAATTGCCTCGACTAGAGGCGGGGCCGGGCTGCGATCGCTGAGGGTCACCTGCCAGCCGTCCTGACGTAGCAGCCGAGCAGCGGCAATGCCTGAGCGACCCAGGCCAATTACATGGGAGTTGTTGGGGGCGGGGCTCATGATGACTTATTTTACAATCGCCCCAAAATCTGCCAATACCCGGGCATGGTTGCGCAACAGCCCCAGCAGATTTAAGCGATTGGCTCTCACGTCAGGATTGTCAGCCATCACCATAACGCTCTCTGGCCCATCAAAAAAGGCGCTGATGGCGGGGGCTGCTTCCGCCAGTGCTGCGACCAGTTTGCTGTAGTCGCGCTCGGCTTGAGCTGCCTGAGTTTGGGGTACTAGGGTTTGAATCGCTTGGTAAACTCGCTGTTCAGAAGGTTGCTCGAAGCGATCGCAATCCACCAGTGTCGCTGGCTCAAGCCTGTGCATATCGAGATTGTCCTGGGCAGCGAGGCGAGAGGCCCGATTCACCGTCTCATAAATTTTGTCGAGTCGTTTGTCTTGGCGAATAGTCTGCAGGAACCGGGCGCGATCGCTGCCGTCGCGCACATCGACCAAAACTCGCTCGGCATAGGCTGGGTCGTCTTCACCCAGCACCGCGTTGACTAAATCGTAGTCAATCCCCTGCTCGTCCTGCAGCAGGGTGCGAATCCGCTGCAAGAAAAAGCCTTCTAGCAGGCGCTGTAGCTCGGCAGTATCTGAGACGGTGATATTGGACTGGGCTGCAAAATCCGCAATTACTTCAGACAAGAGCGATTTGAGATCTAAGGGCAGCTCCGCCGCCCAGGTAATGTTGACAATGGCGTTGGCGGCCCGCCGCAGGGCAAAGGGATCAGACGAGCCGGAGGGCAGCTTACCCAAACTAAAGATGCCCACTAACGTATCTAGGCGATCGGCGATCCCCATCACCTGGCCGGTGACAGTTTGGGGCAGCCCATCGTCGGCACCCCGGGGCAGGTAATGCTCAAAAATTGCGGTGGCGACGGCCTCTGGTTCCCCGCCGTGGCGGGCGTATTTTTGCCCCATTACCCCTTGCAGCTCGGGGAACTCGCCCACCATCTGGCTGACCAAATCGGCTTTGCACAGCAGAGCCGCCCGCTGAACCAGAGCCTTATCTGCAGCGCTTAGACCCAGTTGGGTAGCAATTCGCTCAGCGATCGCCCCAATGCGATCGACCTTGGCCCGCACGGAACCGAGGCTTTCTTCAAAGGTGACGGTCTCTAGCTTCTCAACAAACTGCTCCAAAGGCACCTGGCGATCGGCATCAAAGAAAAATTTTCCGTCAGAGAGGCGAGCGCGGATTACCCGGCCATTGCCCTCAGCAATAATGTCAGACTTGGTCGGATCGCCGTTAGAAATGGTGATGAAATGGGGCAGCAGGCCATCACTTTTTGGCGAGGGCTTGACGGGGAAATAGCGCTGGTGGCTTTCCATTTCAATAATGGCTACCTCTGGCGGCAGTTCCAAAAATTCGGCGTCAAACTGACCCGCCACCGCCGTAGGCCACTCGACCAAATAAATGACCTCTTCGAGTAGGGCAGAAGCCATCACCGCATGCCCCTGCAAATTAGCGGCGGCGGCGGCAACCTGGGATTGAATCACCTGTTTACGCTCTGCCGGATCGACCATCACAGAAATCGACCGCATGGCGTCGCGGTAGCCTTCAGCTTGGGCCAGGGTAATTGGCTTAGGATGTAGGACTCGGTGGCCCTGGGAGGTGCGATCGCTGATGCAGGTTTCAGAGCCGTTCTCTAGGGTGATATGAATTAAAGCATCATCTAGCAGGGTCACTAACCAGCGAATCGGACGGGGAAAGCGCAACTCTCCGTCGCCCCAGCGCATAAACCGCTTGCCCTCTAGCCCAAAAATCCACTGAGGAATCAGCTCCTGCAAAATCTCAGCGCTCTGGCGACCGGGAATTTTCTGTTGCACAAACACAAAGTCGCCCTTATCTGTCTCTCGCACTTCCAACGCAGAGATATCGACACCGCGAGAGCGGGCAAAGCCTTCGGCGGCCTTGGTAGGTTTACCGTCTTTGAAGGCGGCCTTAGCGGGGGGGCCTTTGGCCTCTTCGTCGCGGTCGACCTGGCGTTCGGGGAGCCCGGTGATGACGACGGCTAAGCGCCGGGGCGTACCGTAATAGTCAATCGATGCTGGGGCCAAAAAGACGTCTTCGAGGCTGGCGGGAATCCGCGATCGCCACTGTTTCAGTGCATCAGCGACAAAACTTGCAGGCAGCTCTTCGGTGCCCACTTCTAGCAAAAAAGTTGCCATACCGGCCCGACTTTGGTTTAGCGTTTAATTTTAGCCTTTTCAGTGTACCGTTTTTCGCCCCAAGGGCTTTAGTGACTCCAGTGACTTAGCTTCAGTGACTCAAGCCACTGCGCAACGGCGCTGCAAGTATGATGGATATAGACTCTGCGCTGCCTCCAAATCATCCCTACTGCCATGTCTGATTCAACC
>JBCDFX010000567.1:0-2717 GCA_039177155.1 Cyanobacteria bacterium P01_H01_bin.119 | reverse complement strand
GTCGTCGGGCGGCGCGTAAATTGAGTCGCGGCGAGCCGCCCGGTCAACGCCCTCATATTTCTGGGCATAGGCCGTATCCGCGAGGGGATTATCGGGCGAATCCCAGTCTTCCCAGCCGTCAGCAATGTCATCCAGGGTATCATCCACGGCGCTGCCGCCAGGGGCCACATAGACCGTATCTTGGGCCGTGTTGTCCCAGCCTTTCTCCAAATCGTGAATAGTCGCATCGGCCTTGTCGCGATCGCGCCGCTGGCGGCGGCTGAGATTTTCGTCTTCGGGACGATTACCGCTGGCGTCTGACCAGTCTTCCCAGTTGCTGGGCTTGCGGCGCTGTTCCCACGCCTGCCAGTTTTCGGTAGCAACGGCATGATTGGGTGGGGACGCCGTCGATGGGGGACGTGGGTCACGGCGCGGCGCTTCGCGATTTGGCTGACGGTCTGCTACGTCGCGACGACCGCGTGATTGAAAGAAATCTTGGGGCGATCGCATTGACCATTTTCGACTGCGCGCCTGGGATACTCCATCGTCCGAGCGCCCCGCATCGGGATGCGGTGGCCGCTCTGGTCGCTCCGGTCGGACTGTCCAGCGGCGTCGGTTTGACCGCTGAGCAGAGCTAGTGCTGCTATCTGCCAGCGCCGCGATCGCTATGGCCGTGAGGGCTCCGAGGGCGATTGCCCCCACCAGCCAAACCCCTAGCGGCAGCGTCACCGAGCGCCATCCCAAAAAGTTCAGAGCCAGGACAGGGGTTGAATTTTGCAGAGCTAAAACAACTAGCGCTGCCACCATCAAAGCCGCAATCATTAATCGAGGGGCTTGCTTACCCATCACGGGCACCTCTCCACAGCAATATCCATCTATCCTAAAACTTCACCGTCAAGAGCAACACTCTTGCAAACCCTAACGACACCAGTCAGACCCCTGACTATGAAGCGAGACTGTTCGTGAACCAGAACCAAGCTTTGCTAATGGCGCTAACTTAATAGCCGCGATCGTCAAGCGGACAGCCCTGCTCATTTGAGCATCTTTTTGTCAGTCGGCTACCGGCAAAGGTAATCTTCCCAAGCTGTTTCCACAAAAATGATCTTTACTCGTCAATCAAATCTTGTTGAGTTCCTTGACTGGCTAGGATTGGGGCAATCGCTGGCATCTAGTCTCTGGGCATTACGTTGACCTGTTAACAGGAAAAAAGTTGCCTCGTAGGCCCTAAAGTCATCCAGCGACATCACCCTACTGGGACATTGTTTTGCCGAGTTACCAGCAGCAGCGCACTGTCTGAATTTACGTTGTCAAAATAGTCCAGCAATTCTTTTCTAAATTGTGGATAGGGCATCTTATCCATAATTTAGAGATTTAGTTGTACAAATAATTGTACTTTCTTAGACTTTTTGTTAGCGTTTCGCGGACAACAAAACCACGCGGTAGTATTAAAGACTGCTGCCTTGCTTGTCAAAACCTTTGCTCGCTATGCTTACTGTCCCTCGTCGCTATCACGTCACCACTTTCGGCTGTCAGATGAACAAAGCTGACTCCGAGCGCATGGCCGGAATTTTAGAGACGATGGGCCTGCAGTGGGAGGAAGATCCGCTGCAGGCTGACGTGGTGCTTTACAACACCTGCACCATTCGCGACAATGCCGAGCAAAAGGTCTATTCCTATCTAGGACGGCAGGCTAAGCGCAAGCAAAAAAAGCCTGACCTGACGCTAATTGTGGCAGGCTGCGTGGCTCAACAAGAAGGGGAAGCCCTGCTGCGACGAGTGCCTGAGCTGGACTTGGTGATGGGGCCGCAGCACGCTAACCGCCTGCAAGATCTGCTGGAACAAGTGATGGACGGTAGCCAAGTGGTGGCGACTGAACCCGTCCACATTATGGAAGACATCACGAAGCCCCGCCGCGACAGCACGGTCACCGCCTGGGTTAACGTGATTTACGGCTGCAATGAACGCTGTACCTACTGTGTAGTGCCCGGCGTGCGCGGCGTCGAGCAATCCCGCACGCCCGCCGCGATTCGGGCTGAGATGGAAGAACTAGGACGCCAAGGGTTCAAGGAAGTCACCCTGCTGGGGCAAAACATTGACGCCTACGGGCGCGACCTGCCTGGCCTGACGCCCGAAGGCCGCCGCCAGAATACGCTAACCGACTTGCTTTACTACGTCCACGACGTTCCCGGCATTGAGCGGATTCGCTTTGCCACCAGCCACCCCCGCTACTTTACCGAGCGCTTGATTAAAGCTTGTTTTGAGCTGCCCAAGGTCTGTGAGCACTTTCATGTGCCATTCCAGTCGGGCGATAACGACGTGCTTAAAGCGATGGCGCGAGGCTACACCCATGAAAAATATCGCCGCATTATTGACACGATTCGCAAGTATATGCCCGATGCTGCTATCAGCGCCGATGCCATTGTCGGCTTTCCTGGCGAAACAGAAGAGCAGTTTCAAAATACGTTGAAGCTGGTAGAGGACATTGGCTTTGACCAGCTCAATACGGCGGCCTATTCCCCTCGCCCCAATACGCCAGCGGCACTGTGGAAAAACCAGCTCAGCGAAGAGGTGAAAAGCGATCGCCTGCAGCGACTCAATCATTTGGTCAATCAAAAGGCGGCTGAGCGATCGCTGCGTTATGGAGATCGCATTGAGGAAGTGCTTGTCGAAGACGTCAACCCCAAAGATCGCTCTCAAGTGATGGGCCGCACTCGTGGCAACCGCTTGACCTTCTTTGC
>JBCDFX010000566.1:0-2752 GCA_039177155.1 Cyanobacteria bacterium P01_H01_bin.119 | reverse complement strand
GGGCCAATCAGCGGCAGCATGGCCGGGGCATGGTCGAGAATCCCCTGCACAAAAGATTGCGCCGTGGTGGATAGGCCGTAGGGCGCATCGGCATCGAGAAATGCATTAGCACCAGCCTGCCAAAGGCTCAAATGAAAATGGCAGCAGCAGCCCGCCGCCCCAGCAAAGGGCTTGGACATAAAGCTGGCCTGATAGCCCAGATGGTGGGCAATTTCCTTCACTGCATTTTTGAAGGTAAAGGCCTTATCCGCGCCGTGAATGCCCATGCCGGGACCATAGTTAATCTCAAACTGAGACGGCGCATATTCACAGTTATGGGTGATTACGTCGATGCCCGCCGCCTGCAGATAGTCCAGCATTTGAGCAATCTCGGGCACATACTGGTTGCGAATATGGTTGAAAATGTGCAGCCCGTCAAACAGGGGCTTGTGGGTTTCTTTATCTAACAAATAAAACTCAAATTCGTGCCCCATCATCACGTCAAAGCCCATCTGCTTAGCGCGATCGAGCAGAGATTTGAGCACATAGCGCGGGGCCGCCTGCAGCGGCTCGTCCGGCGTCCAGTAGGCGTCGCAAACGACTTTAACGGTGCTGTCCAGCCAGGGCACCGGGGTGCAGCTACTGATGTCGGGAAACAGCAGATGATCGCGATACTTCCGTTCCTCGTGATAGCCCGAAGCCGGAACGACTGAAGAGGCCGTGTCTAACGCCAGCGTGCCGCCATAAAAGTTGAGGCCTTTACGGGCATAGCCTTCGACTTTGGCGAGGGGCACGACTTTGAGACGCGACACGCCGTGCAAATCTGGCAGCTCAAAGCGGATGTATTTAACGCCTTGCTGCTTCAGTGACTCGACCCAATCAGCAACGGTTTCGGGGGCAGAGGTGGCTACAACCATGAGCGATCGCTCTCTAGAGAACACTTCCTAATCTCGTAGAGGATCCGGTTTTTCGTTGTATCGACAGGGACAAAATGGGGAGTGGGGGAGTGAAGGAGTAGGGGAGTGGGGGAGTAGGGGAGTGGGGGAGTGGGGTGCCTCCAAACGCTTATCGCTTCAAACACTCAGCCTCTCCAAAGCCCTCCGGGCAGGCTCTGCCTTTCTTGAATGCCGTCAGGCTATACACCCCATCACCACCCCGTCACCTCATCACCTCATCACCCCATCACCCCGCCACCCTGTCGGGAGTGCCGTTATCCCAAGGGGCAAGGTGAAATTTAGCCTGCTCTAAAGATGCCGTGACGCGCGATCGCACCGCCGCTTCCACAAACAGCGCTATGCCGCCCTGGGTGGGCAAATCTGGACGCTGGAGGGAGTTCGCTAGGGCGTCGGAGGGCTGCAGGTGCAGGCCCTGCCAGCCAAAGTGGGAATAGGTATCGAGAACGGCATATAGGGAGTGGCGATCGCCCTGGAGTTGACCGGCGAGCAGCGCAAAGTGGCCGACGCTCCAATCGGCGGGGGGCGGCGTCAATTGACCGGTCTGCAAGTAGGCGAGTAGCTGGAGTGGCGTTACCTGGGAGCCCCAGAAATAGCCCGTGTGAACATTAAGCAGCGGCACGGCCTGCCAATCGGGATGGGTTTGGCACAGGTGAAAGAGGCTGACGACGCCAGCAGCCCAATCTTCAGTTTGCAGCGGCAAGAGACAAAAGCGTCCCTGGCTCAACTGTTCTGTGGCCCGCATCAGTCCCATGATAGAAGTTCCGCAAGCGGTCAGATCTACGACGGTGGGAATGCGATCGTATCCATCACCCAAACGCGAGATCGCACCCGGCGGTAGCCAATTCTTAGGATCGCCCTGGCTGGGCAGAATGGTAGACGCTGCAAGGGCTACATCAACCGCTGAGACCTCAAGTTGGCCGTACGCTTGAAGCAGCAAAGCAATCCAGTAAGGCCCGCACAGATTATCGGGCTGCTGTCTAGCTTTTTCATGGAAAGGGAGCAGCACTTCGAGATAAGGGCAAAGGGTGAGATGGAGGTTCATGTTTATAGCAAAGTTCAAAGTATTGAGTTTTTAGTTTTAAGTTAAAGTCCTCGCTGAACAGAGGGTTGAGCGGCTCTCAGGGCCCTGACCCAAATGCAGATTGCTATAGCAGTACCCCATGCATCAAAAAATCATGACAGTTTTACCAGCACGCAGTTCGCAGACGCCGCGACTGAATCGCTTATAGGGTAAATATTTCAGGCTTTTTTACTGGGCCATGGCCTTCCCATTTTCAGCAACAAAGACTACTCCTGGTATGGAAATACGGCTTTAAAATCAAAAACTGTAAACAGTGACTCAGACAGAAAGTTAGACAAAGTACTTGCCATCAGAAGGAAGGTACCTTAAACACCGCCAAATCAATCTGTCACACACAGGAATTCGGCTATGACAGCAACAGCAGACATAAAAAGCACTAATCCAAGAAGACTTTTGCCCGCCCAAGATTTGAAGCAGCTTAACAGCCGGTCTAACATCAAAGGCCTTGGGCAATTTGTCGGGCATTTGCTGGTGATGGGGCTGAGCGGCTATCTTTGGGCCACCCAGCGCGGTCATTGGGCGATCGCGCTGCCCGCCGTGGTGATTTATGGCTTTAGTCTGGCCACCATGTTTGCTGCCGTCCACGAATGCGCCCACCGCACGGCTTTTGTCAGCGACTGGCTCAACGACGGCGCGGGCTGGTTGGCGGGATTGCTGTCTTTCTACAACCATGACTTCTACCGCCGCTATCACAAGTGGCATCATCGCTATACTCGCATCCCTGGCAAAGATCCAG
>JBCDFX010000565.1:0-2759 GCA_039177155.1 Cyanobacteria bacterium P01_H01_bin.119 | reverse complement strand
CCGCTCGCGCTGTACCAACATAACGCCACTGCGATCAACCGCTACGGTCGCTGGTTCCTGCTCGCTTGGCTAGGAGCGATGGCTGACAGCAAAATTTTTCTCGCGATCGCCACCAGCACGCTGACTTATCAATTTTTAGGGTCTGGCGATCGCCTGCCATGGCATCAGATCACGCCACTCTACCAGCAACTCTGTAATCGCGTATCGCGGTTAGGCCAGACCCCTGTGTTGGCCAGCACCCTCGCCTTTGCTACAACCTATGGATTTGCGGCTGCTTGGTCACAATTAGGCGGTAGTTGGGCGGCAATTACCCTGCTCGGCTTAGGGGCCGGTAATTTGTTATTCTTCCTCAAAGAAATCAATACGGCAGCACCACCAGCCACCACTGCAGTTGCGTCTCCAGAACCACCAACAACTGCTGAACGCTTGGGGCCGGCTTGGGATGATTTGTCCGCTGCCGATCCTATCAAACGGTTGTTAGCCGTGCGATCGCTGCTGCAGTGGTGTTTGAGTTCCGAAGCTGGCACCGCCACCTATCTACCGGGTACGGATGTCACTGTGCGATCGCACTTAGTCGATTGTTTCCGCGTCATGCTGACCCGCGAGTCCGAGCCCATCATTCGGGTGGCGCTCATTGACGGTCTGAAAGCCCTACAGCCCAAACCCCAATTACCCGCCGGTCAACCGGCGATGCCCCCTCTCCAAGCCAAGCCGCAAACCGTTCCGGTACCAGTAGTACAGCGCGCAGTAGAATACGTCGAGCCTTAAGAGAACCTGGAAAGGGCATCAATCTTGACTGGTTCAGGTTAGCCTAGCGGAACATTGATAGTCGTCTGTGATCGCTCAGATACTTTGCTATGGTTTCTGCTACTTTTCCCCCAAGCTCCATGGATCGGTTTACGGTTGAGGTGATTGCTCAAACGCCTAATCCTCAGCAAACGATTTACACTGCCATGCATCAGGATTATGCCGAGGGTTTTGTCGCCCACGAGCGTAGTACCTGGCCCAGTGAAGCAAAAGCCGGTGACCTGATCGTCAAAAATCTGCTGAAGGGCGGCCGCGGCCACTACGGGCCGTTAGAACACCCGCAAATTGTGCTGAACTTGGGCTGGTTTCCCCACAGCACTATGCAGCAAATTCGCACGCATCGCGTTGGCGTTAGTTTCGATGTGCAGAGCTTTCGGTACACCGGTAGCCGGATTCTTGATGTGGTGGATGGCAACCGCGAATTAGAAGAAGTATTTTACCTGCGTCCAGTCGGGGCTTATGGCGATCGCCAGGGCAAAAAGTATCAGTACACCGCTGAAGAACGCCAACAAGATATTGAGTGGTGTCTCGAAGCCTGTAATCGCTATAAAGCGAAGATCGAAGCCGGATTTTCCGAAGAACATGCTCGGGGCCTGATTCCCTTTGATGTGCGGCAGCACTGGGTGATGTCAGCCAATCCACGATCGCTGATGCACCTACTCGACTTACGCTGGAAAGCGGACGCTCAACTCGAAGCGCAAAAAATGTGTGAGGAAATTTGGCCCCATTTTGCCGCCTGGGTACCCGCGATCGCCACCTGGTATGAAGGCCATCGCCTTAAAAAAGCTCGCCTTGCTCCCTAGAGGATTGGGGAATACTGGCTCGCAACACATCGATGATGGCAGAACAGTGTCAAAAATGTTTCCTATAAGGGATCGGTTTGAAAATAAAGTACTCGGACAAGACTGTGGCAAGGTGGCTGAGTAGTAGGGTCGGTGGGATGTTATTGAAGCGCAACTCCCTAAGCAGCCTTTAAAGACAATCTTTGACCGACGGAAAAATATCTCCCCAACGGCGCATTAGCCTATAGCAGAATGCGGCATTCTAAATACCCTGCGGGAAGGGCAGAGCCCTACGGAGTTCGGAATAAAAACACTGGCTGTGTGCTGCTTTCAAAAGTTATGGCCAATAGCAGTTAGGTTTGATCAGGGCAGATCGCTGGAGCATTAATTTGGTAAGACTTCCAGTTCTGCCTTTTACCTTTTGCCTTCTACCTTTTGCCTTCTGCCTTCGCCTTCTACCTTTCGCTATACAACTGTCTTGACCTGATTGCGGATCGCTATAGATAAAGGATGTTTAACAATGTTGTCCTGGCGTCTGTTTCGAACAGCTGGCTTTTTGTTTCTAACCCTGCTGCTGCTAGGCGTCGGAACACTACTACATCCCGCCCCTGCACAGACACCGCACGATGAGCAGCCAGTCGCTGAACGCTTAAATACCTATTTGGCTGAAGCACGGATTGAACAAGGGGCTGCAGAATTAGCGATGGCCCTCACGGCAAATCCCGATGATGATGAATTGCGTTTTGGCACTGGGATACTGCAATTTGTCGGAGCCGTTGAAAACTTGGGGCAGGCTTGGTACGAATATGGTTTGCGATCGCAAGGGCCGCTGATTCAGTTCGTTCCATTTTTGCGACTACCCGTCCCCCCCAACCCGAAACCGTCCACAGTTACCCATGAGCAGTCACGCCAGGTCTTAAACCAGTTTGTGGCAGACATCTTGCTGGCTGAAGAGACCCTTGCCCAGATTAGTGATGATGACGTCACGCTGGCTGTGTATCTAGGGCGAGCCTTTCTTGACTTCGATAGCGATGGACAGGCTTCTCCGGCCGAGGCACTCTGGCAGATTTACGCTGAGCTTAATCGAGGGGTACAGATTTCAGCATCGCAAGCTGCCGATTTTTTGATTCGCTTTGACGCAGGCGATGTGCAATGGTTGCGAGGATATTG
>JBCDFX010000564.1:0-2761 GCA_039177155.1 Cyanobacteria bacterium P01_H01_bin.119 | reverse complement strand
GCGCGATCGCCCGCAATATTGGCTTTCAGAGCATTCGCACTGCCGATTGGTCAACCGCCGTTGCCCCCTTTTGGAATCTAGTGATCGACTCGGCCATCAATCCCGGCGTCATTGCGGGCATTTTGCAAGCGGGCTGGCCTGCTATTACGGGCAGCTTTGCCCTGCATCTGATGAACACCGGATTTAGCCGGGGGCTAGTGCGCTACGGACTACTCTGTGCCACTAAGTAAATCTATTTATGCTCAAAGAGGGCTTCGACCAAGCCTGTGCGTCGTAGCTGTTCCTTGAACAATCAGAAAAGAACTCAATTGGATTAATCAGGGCAACGAGTATCAAAGAGCTATCCTTTAACCCGGCTCTTGGCGGGATCATAGAGTGAGAGCGGCCCCACTTTTGCACTTATCCGTCGTTTTATGCCGTCCATCAATCCAACCTCTAGTGTGGTTCCGATTTGGGCATATTCTGGGGCGATTTGGGCTAGGGCTATGCTTCGATTAAGCACGGGTGAAAACGTGCCGCTGGTCACCTGGCCAACCCGCCAGCGATCGCTTGTAGGATACACACACTGACCGCCGCAGGCAACTTCATTGCTGTCTAATATCAGCCCAACGGCGGCAAACGGGGGGCGATCGCGGAGTTTCTCTAATGCCGCGCGTCCAATAAAATCGGGCTTAGTTTTGAGCCCTACACTCCAGCCAATCCCCGCCTGGTAGGGCGAAATCAAATCGTTAAATTCTCGTCCCGCCGCCAAGAGCCCAGCTTCAATACGAGCTCGATCAAGCCCCTGCATTCCCAAAGGCAGCAAATCGTAGGCAGCTCCAGCCTGCATTAGCGTATCCCATAGCTCAGCGCCTCGACTGGGAGGCACAAATAGCTCATAGCCCAGCTCCCCGGTATAGCCTGTGCGAGAGAGCAGCACGGGAATGCCTGCGACTGTAGCGGTGACGAATCGGAAAAATTTCAGATCATTGAGGTCTGTGATTTCCCACTTAGCGTCAATATCTACAAGCGGGCGCAGCAGTTGGCGGGAGTATGGGCCTTGGAGGGCCAGATTATGCCAGCGATCGCTGCTGTTGGTTACCGTAGCCGACAGGCTTTTATCTTGGGCTACTTTTTGCAGCCACAGCCCATCGCTGTCGCAGTTGCCCACGTAGCGATAGGCCGATTCTGCCAACCGGAATACAATGCCGTCGTCAATTATGCCGCCGTGGGGATTTAGCAGGCAGCCGTAAGCCGATTGACCAATCCCTAGCTTGGCGACATTGCGCGAGAACGTCCACTGAAGCAGTTCTAGTGCGTCTGGCCCTGTCACCTCAAACTTGCGCAGCGCCGAGAGGTCCATTAGCGCGACGCGATCGCGCAGCGCCCAGTATTCGGCCTGATCGCCAGCGTGAGGGTAGCTAATCGGCACCCAAAAGCCGTTATATTCCGCCAGATTTTGAGTCAGCGATCGCACCCTAGGCGTAAAGGCGCTGTCCTGGGTCAGCCGCAGGGGCAGTTCCCTGGCAGCGCGCCGACCAATGGCTTTGGGGAAGTCTTCTTTAGCAGCGTAGATGCGGATATGAATAGCAGTGGGGTGCCAGCCGTTCACCGGGTCAATATCGTCCGGGCAGGCTGAGCTGGCGCAGAGCAAGTCACGGTGAGCCTTAAGCAGCACGTAGTCGCCGGGGCGCGACCAGGACTCGGCTGAGGTGATGGTTCCGCTATCATCAACCGCAGTGTTGAAAAAAAAGTTAATCGCGGGCCAGCCGGGGCGCGGTGCAATGCCGTAGGAGGCCAGCACTTGGTTAAAGTTATCGCTGCAGCTTGGATGGTCGAAGTAGCCTGCATCTTCGTAAGTTTTTTGGGTGCAGGCCAGCATAAAGCTATCGTGGCGATCGCAGGTATCTTGAATCACCTCCACCAGGGGCTGCATCGTTTGGGAAAAATATTTGCCATACAGCCCGGCCTGGGGCATCGCCAGCCCCAGCAGCGTGCGGGTAACGGTGCTGTCGAGTTCTTCCCGGTAGCGATCGCCCGCAAAGGCCAAAAAGTCAGAGCACTGGGAGCCTTCTACATCAATAATTTGAATATACTGCCCTGCTTTAACGAAATAGGCGATCGCTGTAGAGGGGGCAATTCGATATTCTGCTATTATCCGTCCCAAGGGCGGCGGAATATCCTCAAAGGCCGCTGCGGGAGAAACCGACTTTAGCTGCAGGTTCTGCATAGTGCTCTAAACGAAAGGAAAGGGCCGCCAGGGAATCCAGCGTTCCCAGAGCTGCTGAAGAGTGCCGTCGGCTTCTAGCTGATCGAGGGTCTGGTTTAGCACTGTCAAAAGGGCGCTGCTGTCAGGATGGAGCGCGATCGCAAAGGGATGTCGAGTTTCCACCGTTACAGCAATCCGCAGAGTCGGGTCAGCTTCCGCTGCGGTGATCAGCACCAGCTCATCATCAACCACCGCGTCCACTTCGCCGGCACGCAGGGCCGCCAGCATTTCCTGCAAAACCTTATCTGTTCCGGGAAAGGGAATTAGCTCTACCCCCTCAAACTGCTGGCCCAGCTCAACATTGGTGCTATCGGCAAGTCCAGCCATTTTGCGACCTGCCAGATCCGCTGCCGTTTCAATAGCGTCATTGGCCCGCACAATAATCGCCTCATTGTAGAGGCCGTAGGGCCGGGTAAACACGCTGTGCTGCTGCCGCGCCGGGGTGATGGCCTGATTAAACCAAACAATGTCACAGCTTTTGGCCTGCAGCGTGGCGTAAAACTCAGCCATGGG
>JBCDFX010000563.1:0-2788 GCA_039177155.1 Cyanobacteria bacterium P01_H01_bin.119 | reverse complement strand
CTAACCGCCACTGCAGCAGATCTGGATTATCGCTGTCGAGGTCTACCGACAGTTGGGGCTCTAGATTGCTGGCGTTTTCAAAAATAAGCTGATACTCAGCGTCTCGGCGGCGCTCAGCGCTTTGCCAAGGCCAGTGGCGGGGTAAGAACTGACGGGCCGGCGACGGAGGCCGAAAGGCCAGCCGGCCCACGGGTAAAATTTCTAAGCGGCCCGCTGCCATTACGGGAGGGCTGCCCGGCACCTCGGCCTGCACCGTTAGCGGCAGCGAACGGGCCAGGGCCTCCGATAGCGCGGGCAAGGTCGGGGAAAATTCAACCGTCGTCCACTGCTGAGGCAGTAGGTCAACCCCCTGCTCTAGAGCTTGCCCTGGCCCCTGCTCTGAATCATTAAACCAGCTTCGGGGGAGGCCGTCGCAGCGCACCAGACACCCCACGGTGAGCTGGGTCAGATTATAAATTCGCACCGGGAGGGTAGCAGCCTGTCCGGGCCGGGTCCGGACAATGGGCTTTAACAGCTCTAGCTTGAGGGGGATGGTGCCTTCGGGGGGGCTGATTTTGAGCCGCAGCACCTGACGCTCTTCGGCTTTAAGCTCAAGGGCATATACCCTGACGGTCAGACTAACCCAGCCTAAAAATCCCGGCAGCGGCGTATTGAGCAGGGTGACCTGAAACTCACTGGTATCCCCGGGGGGCGTAACGGCGCTGACTTTGGGCGAGAGACTGTACCAGTGAGATGAGGCGGCGGCATCGCTGCCCGCTGCCAGCAGCTCAATTTGGAAGCTGGTGAGGCGATCGCTGCGATTGATCACCCTAACGCCTAGCTGAGCGGGCTGTTGACCGGGCACTAGCTCCAGGCTTTTGTCAGATAGCCGCACGTCTAGGCGCTTTTCGCTCAGAGTAGACGGGCTTGGTTCAACATCATTCAGCTTGTCCCAGACGTCGCGCAGAAGAATATCGCTCATGGGTCTGTGCCGTTAGGTTTCTACTAAGTTTCCGTGCCACCAGTGGTGAAGCTGCTGGGTGGCCAGCTCTAACCAGGTGGCCCCGCCGGGCAAATCACTGCCAGCATGGCTAAACCAAATCTGAGAGTCGGCCAGGGCAATCTGATACCGGGCCAGTTTACGCTCTACCGCTGGAATCGCCTGGGGATTGTTGCGAAGAATGCGCCCGAATGCAGCAGCGTCAATGGCAAAAACCACCACCGGGTCTAACGCCCGTAGGGAGGTGGTGCGGGGAATATCTAGCATTACAGTCAAATCACCGAAGACCTGCCCGGCATGGAGAATTAGGAGGGAGCCATCCTGGGTTGTGGAGCGCACGTCTATGCGGCCTTGGGCCAGAGCATACACCATCTGAGACGGGTCTCCTTCCTGAAACAGAGCGTCGCCAGGTCCGTAGGCTTGCCGCTGGGCAATGCTGGCGAGCTCCCGCAGATCGCCGTCGGGAAGCTGGGCCAGGTAGGCTTCGTTGCGCAGCATCTGGCTAATCTCACCGCCGCCAATATGAGTGGCACGCACCGACTCGGCCCGGTCTCTCAGGGCTTGATAGTAAGATTTGAGGGCACCAGCGGGAAACTGAGTCTTTGCAGATGGGGATGGGGGGGCTGCGCGCAGATGGGCCGCGCGGGTGGCGATGGACTGGTAGTAGGCTATTTCAAGCTGGCTGCCGGTCATGCTGGTGCCGCGATCGCGCAAATCTTCAAGCTGGCTGATCATGGACTGTTCGCGATCGCCGATCACCAGCGCCATATGCTGCATAATTTGGGCCAGCCGACCCAGTTCGTCGCTGCGCTGGGCGGTTGGGGCAAGGGTGTCGGGGTTAAACTGCCCCGCTTCAATGTCGGCGGCGGCATCGCTGATGGATAAAATAGGGCGAATCAGAACGCGATCGCTAATATACCCCAGCAGCAGGGTGCCGCTCCCCAGCAGCAGGGCAATTCCAACCAGCAGGCGGCGGTGATTGCGGTTAATCGACGCCATAAAAAAGGACTCGGGGGTGACGCTGCCAATCACCCAGCTTCGGCGCTCTAGGGGGCTAACGGCAATAAAATACCGCTGCCCCGTGGCCGGATTGGAGCGGGAAAATTCTTGCAGTCCAGTGAGATCTTGCAGAATGACGTTATTGGCCTGCAGGGCCTGATGGGCCGTTTGCAGGCGAGCCTGATCGATGGCGGGCAGGGCGACCAAATCCGCCTCTGAACTTGCCCCTGGCAGGGTGGCGGCCAGATCTGGATCGCTTGATGCCACCAGACGATCTTGAGCATCCAGTATAAACAGCAGCCCTTCTTCAGGCTTTCGCAGCTTGGCTAAATAGTCAGAAATTCGCTGGAGACTCAGGGTGACGCTGATCACAGCCTGGGGGGTATCACCGCCGCCGTAGGCGATCGCCGAGTCGATACTGAGTTGATTCTCTAGGGCGTAAACCTGAGTCCATACGGACTGATTCGGGCTGGCGATCGCGGCTTTGTAGTCGGGCTGGAGCGGGGCGTAGAGAATACCTTGATCTTCGGTTTCGCTGATTACCTGCCAAGTATTGTCAGTATTGTTAAAAACGACGGTTTGGGTAATATGGGTGGGACGCTCTGCCTCAGGCCAGGTTTGAGCCGCCTCAAATACGGCTGCCTGCTGCCGTCGCTGGGTCTGCCGGTTGGCTAAATCGCTGTTAGGGGCGCCTTGCTCTCCCAGGGTGTTATCCCACTGGTAGCGCTCCACCCGGTAGCGATCGTTTGAGAGTCGCTGTACCCCCAAAAAATCTCCATTTGCAAAGCCAATTTTGATCGCGGCGATACT
>JBCDFX010000562.1:0-2789 GCA_039177155.1 Cyanobacteria bacterium P01_H01_bin.119 | reverse complement strand
CGCTCTGAATTGCGCCGAGCCCTGGAGCATTCCCAGGATACCCATTTGAACAGTGAGAATCTGCCTGACGGCATTTCTAAAGCCCATGAAGTACAAAAATGACCTAAGTTACCTGTTCTCAGGGGAGGGAATGGGCCTCACCAGGTAAGGGAATGCAGCCTGCCAAGATCTTGCCGCCTATTGGTATCTTACTATCTGCCCTTGGTTCTGATGTACACGAAGGGCTTTCGGGCCTTACCTCTGAGAAAATTCAGCTCCAGGCCCACAAATGTAAAGGGGCAAGAGTATCAAAGCAGACGGTCAAGCTCAACGACAAGATGTGAAGTTTGCCCCAAAATCAGCAATGGTCTCTCTAAAAATTACTCGGCGAGGCAGACACAGCGTCAACCTGCCTAAGCTCTCTTAAAAAGACTTGTATGAATAGCCCAAGCGATTTCCGCGATCGCTCGTCAGATATACTGGCGCTAAATCGCTGATACGATCAAATTCTGCTGCTTGGAAAGATTGCGTCCAGCCAGGCTTCTATAGCTCGCCTCGGATATCTTCAATCACGCCATCTCGAATCAAAATTTCGACCTGCATCTTTTTGACAAGATTGTCGCCCTTATCAACCGTAAAGAAGCTTTCGACTTGTCCTTGATTGACCTCTTTATCTAGTTCTAGAGTTTGCACCGTTTGCAGTTGTTGAAGATACTGATTTTTTTGCTGTAGCAGCTTACTCTTATCTTGATTGAGCTTATTTTGCACCGAGGCAATCTGCTGCTTGACCGCTGGCTCATCAGGATTAACATTTTGCTTTTGCACTTCGGCAACTACCCGCTGCCCCTGCATTTCTAACTGTTGAAGGCGGCTATCAACTTGATTAATCTGATTTTGTAATTGTTTTTGAGCCTCCTCTTTCCACAGAGGAGTCACGATCGCTTTGATAGTAATGTTGCGTTTCAGCTGAAGTTGAGACACGTCAATATTCTCTAGCTAGTTATGGGGACTCAGAAAGCACTACCGCAGATCCGGTAGAGGATGTCGCCAATTGCCAGCCGTAAAGCTCTT
The DNA here is from genome assembly GCA_039177155.1 of Cyanobacteria bacterium P01_H01_bin.119. GTDB lineage: Bacteria > Cyanobacteriota > Cyanobacteriia > Phormidesmidales > Phormidesmidaceae > JBCBZT01. Next base: position 1,739 of record JBCDFX010000562.1, on the reverse strand, counting down.
AAACTCTATGGGAAATTTAAGCTCCGGGCAAGGTTAGGCAAACATTCCGTCAATCATATCGCGATAGCGAGCCGTAACCACAGGGCGCTTAATTTTCAAGGTTTGGGTCATCGTGCCCTCCTCAATCGAGAAAGGCGTTGTGACCAGGCAAAAGGGCCCAACGCGGTCATCAGGGCGATAGCCCGGTCGATCTTTGACCTGCCGGTTAAGTTCTTCACGGAACAACTTTTGAATGCGGTCATCTTCTAGGCTCATGGCAGGCCAGCCTTGAGGATTCTCGGCTTCCTGTCCATGCGCATCCAAGAACAAAGACTGAGTCGCCGCCCATTTTTGCAGGGCATCGAAATTGGGCACAATCAGCGCGCCCAGCGATCGCTGGTCTTGCCCCACCAGCATCATTTGATCGATGTAGGGACTTTGCACACAAACGTCTTCAATCGGCTGCGGCTCAATGTTTTCGCCGTTGGTCAGCACAATGGTGTCTTTAGCCCTGCCGGTCAGCACGATGTTATTGTCTGCGGTGAGATAGCCCAAGTCACCCGTATCAAACCAGCCTTCGGGATCAATCGCCTTTTGCGTCGCTTCTGGATTTTTGTAGTAGCCCCGCATGATTTGCGGGCCCCGGACGAGCACTAAACCTTTTTGTTCGAGGGACAGGGGCGATCGCGTTTCGGGATCAACGATTTTGAATTCGGTGCCAGGAATCGGCTGTCCTGATGCGCCCCGTAGATTCCGCCAGACGCGCCGCGCTGATACCACTGGGGAGGTTTCTGTAAGACCATACCCCACCAAAATCGGCACATCAATAATTTCAAAAAATAGGTCAATATGGCGAGCTAAAGAACCGCCACCGCTAATTAACTGTTTGACCTGTCCACCAGTAGCTTCCCGTACCTTGCTGTAGACCAGCTTTTCACCCAACTGATGCAGCGGCCACATAATTCCCTGCAGCAGCCGTGAACCCAAGCGTCTAATCGCTGAAGTATGGGGATGATCAAGGCTAAGCTCATTCGCAGTACGTTGATTTTGCACATATTTTGTGCTGCCCCACATCAACGTATTCACCAGCTTTTGCTTGCTGGTGGGCTGTTCACGGAACTGCTTCTGGGCCCCCTCGTAGATTGATTCCCAAATGCGGGGTACACCCACCATATATTGTGGCTTCACCGCTTTGAAGTCAGCTTTGATATGGCGAATGCCAGTGTAAGTCTGAGTGCAGCCCTGGGCATAGAGCAGATATTCGGCGGTGCGCCCAAAGGTATGCCAAGTGGGCAGCAGGCCCAGAACGCGATCGCCCGGCTGCGGCTGCACTACCGCCCCTAGCGTCGTAATTTGATACAGCAAATTAGCATGAGTAATCATGACGCCTTTGGGCTTGCCGGTCGTACCAGAGGTATAAATCAGCGTTGCCAAGCTGTCTGATTCCACCGGCACTTTTTGCCAAGCATGCTGACCACCAATATCCAAAAGCTGACCAAAGTTAATTACCTTGAAGGGACAGTTTTCTGGCACGGGCTCATCTGACAGCAGCACCATAAACTGCAGGGGCAAATCCTGAAAACGATCGCTAAGCCGCTGCCACAGCTTGAGATTTTCCACAATTAAAATGGTGCTTTCGCTATGTTCAGCGATGTAGCGTAACTCTTCGGTCTCTGCCTGGGCGCTGCGAACGGCATCAATACCACCAGCGGCCATAACGCCCTGATCGGCAATAAACCACCGATAATAGCCATCGGTGG
>JBCDFX010000561.1:0-2803 GCA_039177155.1 Cyanobacteria bacterium P01_H01_bin.119 | reverse complement strand
GCCGCTTCCATCGGATCGTTGGTCACGCGGTCTTCGCCGTACTCAGCTTTAAAGTCAGCAACCCACTTCTCGTTTTCTGGGCTTTCCACCGTCTGGAAGTAGTTCCAGGCTGCATAGTGACCCACTAAGAACTCCTGACCAATTTGGCGCACTTCTTCTTCAGCAATACTCACGGACATAACTGGATACTGATCCGGCTCCATGCCAGCCCCTTTAAGCTGTTTGAAGAAGGCCACATTGCTGTCACCGTTAAGGCTGTTGAAAATTACGCCGCCATCGGGCAAAGCCGCTCTAATCTTAGTGATAATCGGGGTCACTTCGGTGTCGCCTAGGGGCAGATAGTCTTCACCGACAGTTTCACCACCCAAGGCGGTGAGCTGCTCTTTAATAATAGTGTTTGCGGTGCGGGGGAACACATAGTCAGACCCCACCAGGAAGAACTGCTGACCTTTATTCTCTAGCAGCCATTCCACAGCGGGCTCAATCTGCTGATTTGGTGCAGCCCCAGTGTAGAAGATATTTTGAGAACACTCTTGGCCTTCGTATTGAACCGGATACCACAGCTGGTGCTCCTTGGATTCAAACACGGGCAGAACCTTCTTGCGGCTAGCGGATGTCCAGCAGCCAAAGACGGTGACCACCTGATCTTGGTCGATCAGCTTTTCTGCCTTTTCAGCAAAGGTGTCCCAATCGGATGCGCCATCTTCAACAATGGCCTCAATCTGCTGACCCAACACGCCGCCCGCTGCGTTAATTTCCTTAATTGCAAGCTGCTCTGCCTCAACAACGGTTGTTTCACTGATGGCCATGGTGCCACTTAAGGAGTGGAGAATGCCGACTTTAATCGTGTCTCCACTGCCTTCGGCAGCGGGAGCCTCGGCTTCACCGCCCCCTTCATCAGTTGCTGCCGTATCGTCAGGTGCACTGGCGCAGGCCTTTAGCAACATGCTGGTTCCGAGGGTGGCAGAACCGTACAACAAAAATTTCCGTCGGTTAAATCGTGAAACCATAAATTTCTCCTATCCCAAGTCAAGCCACAATTACAGTCATCGTTATTGATGCACTGCGATATTAGGGGCACCCATCAGCAGCAATTGTATCGCCCGCTACTTTTTAGGGGTTTGTCAGTATTTTTGAAACTAATTTTAAGCAACTGACATCTGTAGATCTGCTGATTTTCTCAATCGCTAGGCGACGGAAGTGGCGTCGGGGAAACCGTGAAATTGCACAAACTGAACCACTGTTTCAAGACCCTGTCGAGTTTTTAGGTTAGTAAACGCAAAGGGGCGATCGCCGCGCATTTTTCGGGCGTCTCGCTCCATAACGGATAAATCCGCCCCGACTAAGGGGGCGAGATCAATTTTATTGATAATCAACAGGTCTGACTTAGTGATGCCGGGGCCACCTTTGCGGGGAATTTTTTCACCAGCGGCAACATCGATCACATATAGAGTCAGATCCACCAGTTCAGGGCTAAAGGTGGAGGCTAAATTATCGCCGCCGCTTTCAACAAAGACTAGATCCAGGGGCGCTAGGCGGGCCTCAAGGTCTTCAATGGCAACTAAGTTGATCGAAGCATCTTCTCGGATGGCCGTGTGGGGGCAGCCTCCGGTTTCGACGCCGACGATGCGATCGCGCGTCAATGCCTGACTACGCACTAAAAACTGGGCATCTTCCTGGGTGTAAATATCGTTGGTCACCACGGCAATCTGGTAGCGATCGCGCAGAGTCTTACACAGCGCATCCACCAGGGCGGTTTTTCCAGAGCCAACCGGGCCAGCAATACCGACACGAAAAGGCGCAACCATTCGCTCACCTCGCGACTCAAACACGTCTGTCAGTATATTATCCTTGGTCAGATTGCGCGCTCCACCCAGTGTCGCTAGCCAAACCACCAGTTGTGGCGCAAGCTGCTGTTAGATTCAGCCCCATCAAAATGCCAGGAGCCTCTGCTGCAACGGTTCTAATTTTGAATTTTGAATTTTGAACTTTCCTCCACCAACGCCCCTAGCTGCGAAATAACCGACTATAGAGGGTTTCATGCTGCATACTGGCGATCGCTAAGCCCCACCCGCTGCTGGTTAAATCGTCATCGGCCAGCGTTAGCAGGTTATTGGCGGCAGCTTCGAGGTCAGCGGACAGTTTGAGCAGAAGCCGCTGTCCAGCCGTTTGGCCCAGGGGCACTAGCCTAACGGCGGCGTTAATTAGGTTGCTGGCCCAGCTCTGTAAATAGCCCAGTACAGCCACCGTTTCGGATATTTGCCAGTGAGCCGCAGTCAGCCCAAAGGCCACGGCAAAGTTCCAGTTTTCGCTTCGATCCTCAAACTTAGGCGCAAGCTCAGGATGAAGCTGCTCAATCAATCGCACTAGCGATCGCCCCATTTGCCAGCTTTGCTGCCGCAGTTCGGCTGTTTCTCGTGCGGCTGACAGCCAGTGATTCCAGTAGGCGATCGCGTCCCAGTCTTCCGACGCCTTAGCTCGATAGGCCCGCAGCACAATAGCGGCTTCAATCCGAACGGCTCCGCAAATCAGCTCTTGCTGTAGCCAGTGCTCTATCTGCTCAACGGTTTGAACCAGGCCCGACTGCACCAATGTTTCTAATCCTTCGGAGTAGGTGTAGGCCCCTACGGGTAGGGTAGGGCTAGAAAGCTGCAGCAGCCTCAGCAGAGCGGTAGAGTCAGATGCTGCGATCGCCTGACGGGCTTCAGTTTTATCAGACATATCTATACCGCTACGCGGAATTCAAAATGCAAATCCACCTTATGGTACGCCTTTTCATCATTCTGAATAGTATGCGTACTGC
>JBCDFX010000560.1:0-2822 GCA_039177155.1 Cyanobacteria bacterium P01_H01_bin.119 | reverse complement strand
TGTTGGCGGTGTCACCACCGATTTTGCCGATACTCAGCTCTCAGCCCAGCATTTGCCGCTCGCAACCCTATCGGCGGCTTCCGTATTGGTAATGGGGACTCTGGGTTTGGCGTATCCGGCAGCCCGGTGCATTGCTGCCCGGGTCGCCGGATACGCCAAACCCAGAGTCCCCATTACCAATACGGAAGCCGCCGATAGGGTTGCGAGCGGCAAATGCTGGGCTGAGAGCTGAGTATCGGCAAAATCGGTGGTGACACCGCCAACAAAACCACCAAAGGCGCGATCGCCCTCAACTGTACAATTCACTTCTACGATGCGGGTAGGCGCCGCGCATCTTTGCACCCACTGACAGTCAACCCCGTAGCGCTGTAAGACTTGCATCAAGTCATGCCCGGTATCGTCTGTGCCCACTGCCCCAACAAACGCCACCGGCCAGCCCAAATGAGCCAGCGCTACAGCGACATTGGCGGGTGCCCCACCGGGAAAGTCTTGTCGACGACCTTGGACATCCACGACTCGGTCAACCAATAATTCACCGAGGCAAATGACAGTGTTTACGGGACTTGCCACCCACGCCACCCAGAAAGCGTGCTCACAGCTTAGTACACTCGCCGCAAAACATAATTACCCAGCTCAACCAAAGCCTTCTGTGACTCTGAGGCGGGCAAATCTTCCAAACAGGCGATCGCTTGCTCAACGTGCTGAGTGGCCAGTTCTCGCGATCGCGGGATGCCCGAACTCTGGTGAACCAGGTCCAAAGCCTGTTTAAAGTCTTCTGCTTCAGAAAATTCGCGCTCAATCAGCCCTCTGAGGTAAGGTTTCTCCTCTAGCGCAAAGAGTACAGGAGCCGTTAAATTGCCACTCTTCAAATCTGATCCGGCAGGCTTACCCAGAACTTCACTTGAGCCAGTAAAGTCTAAAATATCGTCGACAATCTGAAATGCCAGTCCTAAATACCGGCCATAGGCATACAAGTTATCGAGTTGATGCTCTGGCAAACCACTTAAAACGCCCACTGACTTGGCACTGTTGGCAATCAGAGACGCCGTTTTGTAGTAGCTCTTCTCGAGGTACGCCTCTAAGGTTAAATCGGTATCAAAACGATTAAGACCTTGCTGAATCTCCCCTTCTGCCAAATCCATAATGACTTCAGACAGCAGCTTTACCACAGTCAGATTGTCAAGATTGGCCAGATACCAAGAAGACTGAGCGAACAAAAAATCACCCGCTAAAACCGCTATGCGATTACCAAAACTGCTATGAACCGTTGGCACACCGCGCCGGACGTCTGACTCATCAACTACGTCATCATGGACAAGGCTCGCCGTGTGAATCATTTCCGTAATCTCAGCCAGGCGGCGATGCTGCGGCAGGATGTCGGAGCCAGTTGAGATTGCCCTAGCCAGCAGCAGCACAATCGCCGGCCGAATTCGCTTACCACCGGCACCAAAGAGATGCTCGGCAGCAGCATATAAGATCGGGTGTTTGGCACCGACTAAATTCTTTAAGTTTTTGACTAGGACTTGCAGATCGGACTCGACCGGTGCAAATAGAGATGTCACTGAAACCATGGATAAGCCGACCCAGGCGGAGATTTACGAAATTTTACAGTTCTAACTCTATTCTAAGACAACCACACCAGCAGGTGGGAATTACCGCTATGAAAAGTCTTTATACGATGCCTGCAGACATCCTGCAAAGCCTTTGCCTGAGCCAATTTGGGGCTGAATAGCAAGGGGCTTGACAGCAGTCGCTCACAGGTAGCGACGCAGTGCCAGGGGCAATTTTGGCGCGCCGATTGACTTAGATCAAGCCCGATTTTCTGCCTTAACGAGTCGCGACGCTCGACACAGTAATCATCATTTCCTCACAAAACTTAAATGATGATTAAGCCGTCAAGAAAAACTTGAAAAATGTGCGAATCTCTTTGCTGGGAAGGTGTGGAAGCACTCACGGGTGTGCTATTCTGGTAAGTAAGTTTTGAAGCTAACTGAATAGTACTGCACCATAGTTTTGTTGCTGGTTCTTAAGGAACTCGTTCTTACGCAACGAAATGTGCGGCAGTTGTTGTTATCGCTAGGAGTTCATTGGCCTATCGCAAAACAAGCGATTAGTTTTGGGTGATAGCAGGTGTAGCTGTTGCTACTACTGATTGACTGAGGTCTCTAGGTAGGCCACGGTGTTTGCCCGAGTCATACTGATGTCGCGTGTGTCGCGTGAAGCAGAAGAGCTATTTAGGCTGGAGCGACAGCTGTCCTTTGGGTCAGGTGGTACATTTCGTCGCTGCCGTTCACTCCTCTTCCCTGCTCCTTACAATGAATCTCCTTATCACACCGACCATCTGGATTTTGATGCTGGCGATCGCCTATCTCGTAGTTGTTTATGGACTGCTCTGGTGGGCTCAGCGACTAGGTCGCGCTAAAAAGCCTCGTAGCCTGTTGTAATGGCCTGGACTCTTGTCGGGTTCATTATCTGTGTCTAGCTGTTAGCTGCAGCTTTGCGTAAATTTCAGAGCAACTCTGCCAGGTGGTTCGCCACCTGGCTTATTTTATGGCTGGATACCGGTTTCACCAGTTGCCCAGGCATAAGTAGGCAGGCGTTATTAAATTGCAGATGTAGGTTGCGGTTGAGGAACGAAACCCAACACTCGAAAGGGTTTTGTCACCATAAGCTCGTTCTACCAAAGATTCAACCCACCTACTTACCTGGTCGTGTGCAGTATCCTCTGCAGGAAGGGCCGATAACTACAGCTTGTGGAGTTCAGCCATGAGTGCGGGCTGAAACCAATATCTAGCGAGCATTTCAATGTAAATTCATGAGTG
>JBCDFX010000559.1:0-2836 GCA_039177155.1 Cyanobacteria bacterium P01_H01_bin.119 | reverse complement strand
GATGTCTATCCGGCGCTTCGGCAGCTTGCACCAGAAGGAGTACCGCAGCCACATTTGCGCTTTGTCAAAGATGGTAAATTAACTTATGCAGGAGGAATATCGTCTGGAATTGATGCGTCTTTCGCTGTACTTGCAGACATTGCGGGTGATGCGGTTTGTGAAGCCACTGCTAAATACATGGAGTACTTTCGCAATCCGGCGGATTGTGGAAATCTCAGCCCACGTCCGAGCTTGGAGTTCCTCATCGATGACACCGAATGCCGGATCAATCGCCCTAAGGATAAAACTGATCGCAAGAGGTATGACAGCGGCAAGCAGCAAGCCCATAGCGTCAAACACCTGGCTATCCATGACCTTAGGGGAAAGTGTGCTATTTAAGTGACACCTATGAAGGCAAGAAACACGACAGAGCGATCGCAGCTTACTTCATCGAGAATTGTTTATTGCCAAGCCTCTAGGTACTTTCTGGGCCCAGTACGACAGTGAAAGGATCTTGTAAGTAGGTTTGAGAGATTGTCTGTATAGCTTCCAGCGTGACTGCTCGGACGCTTTCTTGAAACTGCTGATCAAATTCGACTCCGAGGCCGAGCACTTCATACCATCCCAGGAGCTGTCCAAGCTGCGCATTAGTTTGTTTGCCTAGGGCATATTGCCCCAGCAGCTTATTTTTTGAGGCTTCCAACTCGTCTTTAGTGATGCCTTCGTGGCTAATGCGTTCGGTTTCATGGCGGAGTCCCTGCAGGGCGGTCGCCTGATTTTCGGGAGCCGTGCCCATATGCGCGACAAACTGCGAGGCTCCTAGCCGGGTGGGATAAAAGGCCGAAACGTCGTAGGCTAGGCCTCGTTTTTCCCGCAGTTCGACGAACAGACGGCTCGATAGGCCGCTGCCTAGATAGGTGCTGAGCAGTTTTAGGGCCGCATACGCCTCATCTTTGACGGGCGGTGCCGGATAGCCCACCATCAGAATGGACTGATTGGTAGGCTGTGTGATCGCCTGATGCGCAGCGCTTGTCGGCACAGCTGGATAAACCTGCGGAGGAATCGCGGTTGGCGGTGCGGCCCAATCGCCCAAATATTCCTTAACTAGAGCGATTGCGGCAGTTGGTGTAATGCGTCCAGCGACTACCATGACACAGTTGTCAGGACGATAAAACGTTTGATGCATTTGCCTCAAATCGTCGCGAGTCAAGCTGGCAATGCTGGCTTCAGTGCCGATGCCTGGTACGCCATAAGGGTGGTCACCATACATGGCTGCCCGTAACGCGTTAAACGCTAGGGTAAAGGGCTGCTCTTTCATAGAGCGGATGCTCTGTAGGGTAAGCCGCTGCTCCAAGTCAAATTCAGCGGCAGGGAAGCTGGGAAATCGGAGGATTTCTGCTGTTAACGCCAAAATTGCTTCAAAATCAGCAGTTACGGTTTTAAGACTAATAAGGCTGTAGTCTGCAGAAGCATCCGTGCCGACGCTGGCTCCAACCGACTCTACCTGCTCGGCAATCTCCATCGAAGACAAGTGACGCGTGCCCTTGGTCAACAAGGACGCCAGCAAGCTAAACAGGCCCGCTTGCGATCGTCCTTCGCGGGCAGTGCCGGCTTTCACTAGCAGACGTGCAGATACGATATCGGCAACAGGATTTTCAATCACCACGATGGTGAGGCCATTATCCAGAATGACGCGATCAAGGGTGGGCTGATTCGTTGGGGTAGCAGCGGATGGGGTCATAAGTGCAGACAACAACAAAGATTGAAATATAGAACCAGACGGGTAAGAGTAAAATTCTGAGGCTAGTCAAGCATAGTGGGCTCCAAGAAATTTGCCCAAGTAAGCTGCTACCGGCATCTTTGACCGGTTAAGCAGGCAATAAGACAGTAGAGGCGTAACGATGGGTCGATAGATGCTGTTTGACCAAGTTGGCAATTGAAGTCGGGGTATGGGCTCGAATACGACTGGGGTAGGTATAGCTATCTTCAGTCGCTGCGACAATGCTGTAGTAGCCGTATAGTCCGGCGAGCTGCCCGGGGGTCTCTGTCGAAAAAGCAAAGTCGTTGATGAGCAGCCGTTTGGCGCGTTCTAACTCTGCCGGAGCAACGGTTTGAACAGTCAGAGTGACCAGGCGATCGCAAATTAGCGCTTCTACGGCATCGACGCGATCAGGTTCTAACCACATCTGCAGCGTAAACAAGCTGCAGTCGCGCTGGAGCGAAAAGCTGCTGCCGATGTCGAATACCCACTGGCGCTCTTCACGCAGTTCCCTGACAAGCCGAGCACTTCGCCCCTCTGCCAGCAGCGCCGATAAGATATCCATGCCGCACGCTGCATCTAAATCGTCAATACCCGGCCCCAGCCAGGCCATTGTCAGGCGGGCATGTTCCAAACGCGGTGCGTGCAGCACCTGGCGACGCACGCCCCACCAAGGCTCGATTTGCCCCGGCACCACCAGATGAGCCTGACCCGGCGTAGGTGCAAAGGCTCGAAAGGCATGGCGCACCATGTCTAAAGTGGGCTCCAGGGGCACGCCGCCCGCGATCACCACGGTCATGTTGTCGGGTTGGTAATGGGTTTGATGAAAACAGCGCATCTCTTCCGGCGATCGCTGATTCAAAATCGCTGCGGTGCCCAAGACCGAACGGCCATAGGCATGGTGGGGAAACACCTGCTCAGAGAGTGCTTGAAAGCCTAGCCAGTCGGGATCATCCTGAGCTTGGCGAATTTCTTCTAAAACCACCTGGCGCTCCCGCACAAAGTCATCGGCAGGAATCGTCGCATGTAGTACTAAATCTGCCAAATGCGGCAGTGTAGTCGGCAGGGCCTCAGCGGCGACGGCTAGGTAAAAATGAG
>JBCDFX010000558.1:0-2838 GCA_039177155.1 Cyanobacteria bacterium P01_H01_bin.119 | reverse complement strand
GTTGCCGGACGCCCCCAATTCAGCAGTGATATATACGCTGTAGGGGCGATCGCGATTCAAGCCTTAACGGGTCAGCGTCCCGATCAAATCCCACTGCATCCCCAAACTGGAGAGCTAGATTGGCAGCCCGCCCCAAACTGCGATCCCAATCTGGCAACTTTTTTGAACTATTTGGTGCGATACGACTTCCGTAGCCGCTATGCCACCGCTGGAGAGGCTCTTGCAGCCTTACAAACCTTCACCAGCGCCCCCCGCGCTGCTCTGCCACAGCCACAGCTAAAAGCGCTTTCAAATATTCCGCCGCGATCGCCCTCTCCCGCCGTAGCTGCTCCTACTGGGGCTGTTCCCACTGGGGCTGTTCCCACTGGGGCTGTTCCCACCGTGGCGGTAGGCCGCAGCCCCAGAACAGATGCAGCAGCGCCGACGCCAATATCTCATCCTTCTCGGCCTCAGCCGGGCAATCGTCAGTTTCTGTTTTTGGGCCTGGGACTGGGCCTAATGTTGGGATTGGGATTGCTGATTTGGCGATTATTCCTGCCAGCTCAAACGCCGGAGACGGCTCAGCAGAGCAATGTAGAAGCCGGAGAGATTGAGTCAGCCCCAAGCGATCGCGGCCCAAACGCATCGACCGAAGAGCCAGCAGCGTCCACTGAGCCCGCTTCAGAAGCTGAGCCCGATACGCCGCCAACACCGGCCGAAGCAGAAGCAACCGATGATCCCCCGCCTGAACCGCCAGTGCCGCCAACGTCGCCGACAGAGGATTCAGCCGCTGCCCCCCGTCCTGAACCGCCACCTGAAACCACCACCCTCTCGCCAGCGATCGCCCAGGGCACCGTGTCATCTTTTTACAATCAGGTGTCTAACCAGGCTTGGGAAGCGGCCCGTGATTCCATCAGTGGCCCCCTAGCTCAGCAGTTTGACCCTGGATTCTTTGAGCAATTTCAGCGGGTGAGCGTCGATAATCTGCGAGTCACTCAACAAACCGCCAACGGTATTGAGCTGTTAGGAGAAAACACTTACATTTACCCCGACGGCAGTACCCAGCGAGAAGCCCGCACGTTCACTGTAGAACTTGTAGAGGGTCAGCCCCGAATCGTCGGGTCTCAGTTTGTGCGCGTTATTCAAGCTAGATGATGGGCCAGGGTGATGGGCCTCACCCCCCTTGTCAATCAAGGGTTTGCTAAACACTATTAATACAGTGACGATTTTCAGGAACTCCAGTCCCTCTGCTTTGGCAGGGGGATTTTTATTTTTAAAGGTCAGGCGCTGCCATTGATTAGACAAGTTCTAATCATCCCGTCAATTTCTGTACCAGGGCAAAAAAAATCCCCGACCCAAGGGGCCGAGGAATGTCTCAGGGTGCATCTACCATTCCTTTATTGCAGCCATAGAGAGGCCCATCCGGAGAAAACCTTATTTTTCGGCAAGCTATTATGGCGCTGGCCAAAGCGCTCACCGCAACAACCAACTTAACGCTGGGGTAAACAGTTCACCCAAAACTTGCCAGTATGGATAGAGTTTCTGGGAACCTCGCGGTGGGGTAAACGACATACAGATATGGCAAATCACAGCGTACGGAACGGTATGGGTCTGGTCACTCTCAGCTGCCTTCAACAACGATCAGGGTTTAGAGCGCCACGGGCGATCGCAGCCCTAGCCCTGGGTTTACTCTGCACCAGCGGTGGATTAATCAGCAGTTGCAGCCGTTCAGAGTCCCTGGGGTCTGCGGCTTCTACTGTGACCGTCCAGCCAGATACCGCCGCATTTGATCCGGCAACTCTCCGGCTGCTCTACAGCCGGATTCCAGTGACGCTCAATCCCCACCTGGCAACTGGCGTGCAAGACTTTGAGGCCGCTCGCATCGTTTACGAGCCCTTGGCAACCTACGACGCTGAAAATAACTTAGTTTCGGTGCTTGCGACCGCCATCCCCTCCGTTGAAGACGGCACTGTGGCTGAAGACGGCACTAGCGTCACCTGGAGACTGCGTCAAGATGTGACCTGGTCGGACGGAGAGCCGCTCACGGCTGAAGATGTGGTGTTCACCTATGAATTTGTTACCAATCCTGCCATTGGAGCCACCACGGCCCAAAACTATGCAGCCATTGAAGCCGTTGAAGCCGTGGACGAGTACACAGTTAAAATCACCTTTAGCCAGCCCACTCCCTCCTGGCAGTTGCCGTTTACCGGACAAAACGGGGTGATTCTGCCCCAGCATATCTTTGCTGAGATAGACGCAGAGGCGATCCGAAGCTCAGCGGTTAATACCCAGCCCGTGGGCACCGGGCCGTATCAGGTCGTCAGCTACGAACCCGGACTGGTGCGCTATCAAGCCAATCCTAACTTTCGTGGCGCGGAGGTAGCCTTTGAGCGGATCGAACTGCGAGGGGGCATTGCGCCCTACGCGGCAGCCCGGGCCGTGCTAAAAGCTAACGAAGCCGACTTTGCCCATGATCTGCAGGTGGAAGCGGCAGATTTAGAGGCCCTAGCGGCGGCATCCGACGGTCGCCTGCTGGTCACCTTTGGCCCATACGTAGAGCGGATTATGCTCAACCCCACCGATCCCAATCAGGCCACAGACTCTGGGGAAAAATCTAGCCTAGAGTATCCCCACCCGTTTTTAAGCGATCGCGCGGTTAGAGCAGCGATCGATGCGGCGATCGATCGGGAGGCGATCGCTCAGCTTTATGGCGAAACCGCCCGGCCCACGGCTCAATTGTTAGTCGCCCCCGATCAGTACGCCTCTGACACCATTGACTACGACTACGACCTGAACCGCGCTGCCGCCCTGCTCAGCGAAGCCGGATGGGAAGACACCAACGACAACGGCATCCGCGAC
>JBCDFX010000557.1:0-2840 GCA_039177155.1 Cyanobacteria bacterium P01_H01_bin.119 | reverse complement strand
CCCCTACTGCGCCGCGAAAATTGGAAATAGACAATGATGCGCCCGGTCCAACTTGTGATCTGGCCGGCATCCTCTGGCGCGGGCGCTTTGCTATGGTGGGGCCAAACACATCAAGAAATGCCCTACAGACCCATGAGCCTTTCCACCGATTTACCCCTACATCAGCAGGCGATGTCCCTTCAGCACGACAGTCTGGTTGATGTGCTGGCAAACACTGACAATCTGCTGATTATTCAAGACCTAGACGGGGTGTGCATGGGGCTGGTTAACGATCCGCTCAATCGAGTGATTGAGACCGACTATGTGATGGCAGCGCGATCCCTAGACGGCCATTTTTACGTGTTAACCAATGGAGAACATATCGGTCAGCGCGGCGTAAATAGAATTATAGAGCGGGCCTTTGGCGATGCTGAGCAGGTCAAAGCCGAAGGGCTCTATCTACCCGGACTCGCCGCTGGCGGGGTGCAGTGGCAAGATCGATTTGGCCAGGTGTCTCACCCCGGCGTTAGCAAGGCAGAACTGGCGTTTTTAGCCGCGGTGCCGGGCAAAATTCGCGATCGCCTCCAGGCCTTTTTTACCCGCTTGCCCGATTTATTAGACGATGGCACCCTGGCCCACTGCATTGATGCCTCTGCCCTGGACAATGTGGCCTCTCCCACCGCCAACTTAAACACCCTGCACAAAACGATGGGGCACCACAGCGAGAGTTTCGCCGTCCTGCAAAAAGATATGCAGGCACTGATGGATGATCTCATGGCGGAGGCGGCTGCCAAGGGATTGGCCGATTCGTTTTTTGTGCACTACGCGCCCAATTTAGGACGGGGCGCAGACGGTAAAGAGGTAATTTGGCTCAGCGATGGGAGCGCTTCAGGCACGACAGATTTTCAGTTTATGCTGCGCGGGGCGGTAAAAGAAGCGGGGGTGCTGTCGCTGCTCAATCGCTACATATCCCAGCGCACGGGCACCTATCCCCTGGGTCAAGACTTTAATGCTCGCCGAGCGCCCCGCGACCTTAGCACCCTGCTGCAGTTGGTCAAAGATCACTTTGATCCCGCCACAATGCCAACAATTGTGGCCGTCGGCGATACGGTCACCAGCCAGATGATTGAAGCAGAGGGCGAGCTGGTGGCAAAACGGGGGGGCAGCGATCGCAACTTTTTAACCCTAGTTCAGGCTATCGGCAACGCCTTTAACAGCGGCAATATTGTGGTGTATGTGGACAGCAGCGGCGGCGAACTGAAAAATCGCAAAGCGATCAAGCTAGAGACTATCAATGGCCAAGCGCAAGCCATAGAAGGTCCCTGTGATCCCCGTGACACTACCGATCCGCTGACCTTAAATGTAGTCATACCGGGGGGATATCAGCAGTACTGCCAGCTGTTTCAAACGGCTGCCGAGCGGCGCTCAGGTTAAGTTGGCCTGCAGCGCCTTTTGGAGCGCTGACAACTGCGGCCTAACGCACCCAGCTCAGGGCCACAACACACAGCGTCACCAGCAAAACCCCACAAAGCTGTACAACGCTAGGCATCTCTTGAATCGCAATCCAGGCCAGAATCACCGTTAGCGTTGGGTTGCTAGCGCCAATCATGGCCGCTGGCGTTGCCCCAATCTGCCGAATGCCGTAGTTATTAAGCAGGTGGCCGGCAAAGGTGACCACGGCGGAGGCAACCCCGCCAATCCAAAGGGGCGTCCAGCTCAGCGGTGGAGCATCCTGCACCGGCCAGAGCCACACACACAGCGCTGACATCCCCAGCGCCACTGCAAACGTGACCCACGTAAACGGCATGGGGTGAATCTGCTCCATTCCCTTTTGAGCATTCACAGTGTAAAGCGCGTGGGCCAAACCGGCGGTAAGACCCAAGCTGACTCCTGCTCCCCAGGCAATATTTGAGGTTTGTAGATCGCCGAAGGGTACCGTCAGCGCGGTTCCGATCAAAATGCCGGCCATAATTAGCCAGCGAAACGTTGAGGGGCGATCGCCCCACAGCCACCATCCCAACACAGCCGTAAAGCAGGGATAGGTAAAAAATAGCGTCAGCGCAATTCCTGTGGGAATAAGCCCAATCGCAAAGTACAGCAGGGCCAAATACAGAAACATCAGCCCGCCACTGCCAATGGCGTGAACCAGAGACCGGCCCATAGCGCGATCGCTCAGCCGCTGCATATCCTTCCACATGGGCTGGTAGAGAGCAGAAGACAGCCCGGCCATCAGCGGCACTACCACCACCATCCGCATCGCCATCAGCAAAAACGAGTTGTACAAAGTGGGCTCGACAAATCCTCCCGTGGGAAACACGCCGAACAACTGTTGAGGGACAAACAAAATGCGCACAATCACATTTTGAATACAGAAAAATCCCGCCGCTATTAGCACTACGACAAATCCAAACACGGCGGTTTCCCACAGGCCATCTTCAAAAGCCTACTGCGCAGATTCAAGCGTGTGAACCACTACGAATCACTACAGCAGAGGAACCTGCTGCTTAAGAGACTCTAAGTCTAGGGTTTGTAGGGCTTGATGGGCGGCTGCGATCGCATAGTTACCCCGCAAAATTCCCGTGCTGGCGCCGGAGCAAACATAGCTGAGCTGCTCCGCAGGCCAGCGCTGTTTTAGCGCCTCTACCTGCCGCAGCTGGCGGGGCCAGTGAAAGGTTTTGGCAAACTTGACGGGAGCCAAAACGGTTGAGCGATGGGGCAGCAGATGTCGCCCGCTAAAGAGCACCCCGCCATGACCGCCATAATGCAGACAGGCTGACCCCGGCGAATATCCCGGCGTCCAGATTAACTGGCTCAAGGGCGTCAGCGCCAACTCATGCTGTGACGTTCGTCCGTTTCAGCAT
>JBCDFX010000556.1:0-2849 GCA_039177155.1 Cyanobacteria bacterium P01_H01_bin.119 | reverse complement strand
GGCCATCAGCCCCGACAACCCTGGGAGCAATAGGGGTCATTTGGGAACATGCGGGCACATGCGGGCACTGGGAAAGACGCTAGAGGCTGGGAGCAGCACTATAAAATCAGTGGTTTAATCAGTAGAGATCGATTCAAAGGCTAGATAGCCGTTGGGCTAGAGGAGTATCGGCATCGTGCAGTGCCCCAAACAAAGCGATTCATCTTTGGTAGAGTCCGCTCTTCCAGACGGACCACAGGGCTACTGCTGTCCAGACTGTGAAGGTTTTTGGATACCCCCTGAGCACTACATTGACTGGCAAAAAACCGTTAGCTCGCCCGACGCCAAACTGGAGATTCGGATTCTTCCCAGCACGGTGACCGTAGATTTTTTGCCGTCCACGTTGGACAATCGCGCTGCACTGTGTCCAGATTGCAAACATTATTTGATGCGCAGCCGAATTTCCCTGAAAAAAGCCGCCTTTTATGTTGAGCGCTGCCCCAACTGTTGGGGCATTTGGTGCGATCGCGGCGAGTGGCAAATTCTCCAGTTTTTAGGGTTTCATACCCATATTGAGGCGCTGTTCTCCAGCGATTGGCAGGCCCAACTGCGAGAGTTAGAGCAGGCCGAGCGAGAGCGGCAGGCCACCGTCGAAAAGCTAGGGGCAGATTTGGCCCAGCAGGTTTTTGACTTAGCCCAGCAGCTTGAAACCCATCCCAACGGCGATTTTGGCGTCGCGTATCTGATGCGTCGCTTTGATGGGGAATAGGGCTGTGGTCACCGATACGCTCTTTGAGATTGAAAATCTGCGGGTTGCCTACCCGATGCAGACCTCCAGGGACCTGCAGTGGGCGGTCGATGGCGTCTCCCTAACGCTCAAACCAGGAGAACGGCTGGGGCTAGTGGGTGAATCAGGGTGCGGTAAAAGCACCCTGGGCCGGGCGGCGCTGCGGCTAATGCCGACTGGAACCCGCATCGAAGGAGTGGCCCAGTTTGAAGGCAGCAATATTTTCGACTTTTCCCCCCGGCGCCTGCGCCAGTTTCGGGGAGAGGCGGTTTCTCTGGTGTTTCAAGATCCGATGACGCGGCTCGATCCGCTGATGTCCATTGGTGAGCACTGCCTTGAGACCCTACTGGCCCATCAGCCGGCGCTCTCTCGTCAGCAGGCCAGAGAACAGGCGATCGCGACCCTAGCCGCTGTCAATATTCCGGCTGAGCGCTGGAGCCAGTATCCCCACGAATTTAGCGGCGGCATGCGTCAGCGAGTGGCGATCGCGCTAGCCCTTTTGTTAAATCCCAAGCTGATTGTGGCCGACGAACCCACTACCAGTTTGGATGTTACGGTTTCGGCTCAGATTTTGCGGACGCTTACCCGTCTGTGCGCCGAACGGCAGATGGCGCTGATTTTGATCTCCCACGATTTGGCTCTGGTGGCAGAGTACTGCGATCGCGTCGCGGTGATGCTGGCGGGCAAGGTGGTAGAAATTGGCGCGGCAGACACTGTGCTGCAACGACCAGAGCATGACTATACGCGATCGCTGCTGCAGGCCGCCCTGCAAATACAAGTTGTCGATCAGTCCACAACTGCGGTTCCAAAGACCGTTGAGCAAACGCCGCTGCTGCGCCTGACGGCGGTGGAAAAGCACTACACCCTAGAGCAAAATTTTCTATCCCGCTGGCTGGGCAATCCGCATCAAGAGATTAAAGCAGTGGACGGCGTTTCTTTTGAGCTAATGCCGGGAGATATCTTGGGCTTGGTGGGTGAATCAGGCTGCGGTAAAAGCACCCTGTCTCGCACCATTTTGCAGTTGGTTCCAGCAACATCAGGTCAGATTGAGTTTTTGGGCGAAGACTTAACCCAGCTCTCCCGCGCCGCGCTGCTGAAAAAACGGCGAGATCTGCAAATGGTGTTTCAAGATCCCCACGCCTGTCTCAATCCCATGATGACCATTGGTCGAGGGATTGGGGAACCCCTACTGATCCACAGCATTGCCAACCGGCAGGACGGGCAAACCAAAGTCCGGGCCATGATGGAGCGCGTTGGTTTAACCCCGGTTGACGACTACTACAGCCGGTATCCGGGTGACCTCTCCGGCGGGCAGCAGCAGCGGGTTGCCATCGCCCGTGCCCTGATTACCCAGCCCAAGCTGCTGATCTGCGATGAGCCCGTGAGTATGCTTGATGCTAGCATTCAGGCCCAGGTGCTAGAACTGATGCTGGATCTTAAAGCGGAGTTTGACCTCACCTATTTATTTATCACCCACGATCTCTGGGTAGCCCGCTATCTCTGCGATCGCATCGCCGTTATGCACCACGGCAAAATTGTAGAGATTGGTCCAACGGAAACCCTGTTTACCCAGCCCAGCCATCCCTACACCCGCTCCCTCCTGCAAGCCGCTCCTATCCTTAGCCGCAGCGCCCTATGAGCTATTTTCCGACCCCGCTAGTGTCTGTGGCTTGGTTAGCTGACGCACTAAACGATTCAGCGATCGCGCCTCGATTAGTGATAGTAGATTGCCGCTTTGCCCTTAGCGATCCGTCCCTGGGGCAGCGTCAGTATGCTCAAGGTCATCTGCCCGGTGCCCACTATTTAGATCTCAACCGGGATCTCTCTAGTCCAGTGCAGGCCCACGGTGGTCGCCATCCGCTGCCTGAGTTAGAACCGTTTCAGGCAAAACTGCGCTCCCTAGGGGTCAATTCTGACCCGCCGTCCTATGTTGTCGCCTATGACGACTCCCGGTTTGCGTTTTCATCTCGGGTGTGGTGGCTCTTAAGCTATCTTGGCCACCGTCAAGTTGCCGTTCTAGATGGCGGCATCGGCGGCTGGACAGCCGCAGGATTAGCCCTAACTGATGCAGTTCCCAAGGCTG
>JBCDFX010000555.1:0-2850 GCA_039177155.1 Cyanobacteria bacterium P01_H01_bin.119 | reverse complement strand
GTCCTGGCAACGGTGCCAAGGAATAGGCCAAAATTGCCTCCCAGGCAGGAAAGGTCACTTGCTCTAGCCAGCCGCCCAGCGAGGCGATCGCGAGGTACACCAGGCCGCAACCGTGAATTACGCCCAAGCCGCACAAGCTACTAAAGGCCAAGGATTCGAGTTTGGGGCGATCGCGAAACGCTAAATATCCACAGACCCACGCGGCCGGTATAAAACCAATCAGGTACCCAAAGCTGGGTTCCCGAACGTAGCCTAAACCACCCCCCTGGGTAAAAATGGGCAACCCAAAAAATTGAAACAGCAACAGCCCCAGCGCCACATAAGCAATCTGCGCGATCGCCGCCGCATTCTTACCCCCGACACAGGCCGTCAACAGTACCGCCCCCACCTGAAAACTCACCCCCAGTGAGTAAACCTGCACCCCCGTGGCGTTCCAATCCCAGGGAGCATTCGTGATGAAGGCCTCTGACCAAGTCGCAGCAATGGTCATCACCAGTCCAATTAAGGCCCACAATACATCCAGCGGTGACAATGCCCGTACACTCATGCGCCTGTGCAAAAGGCACATTGTATCCTTCCTGCCCCAAAAGTTATTGAGCAATTTTGCGGAATTTCAATCGGGATTTTCAGAGGTCTGGGAAGGCGGCAGCTCCTCCGCATTGCCAGCGACGGCGGGAGCATCGGGCAAATCCATCCGGGGCGCAAACGGCATCGTCGCTGCGGCATTTGGTCCCGGCAGCTCTGTCATCGATACCGGGGCAACCCTTGTGGGTAAAACAGTCCCACAGTGCTTGCAAAACTGGGCATCCCAATCGTGAATGAGCCAGCCACACTTTGTACAGGGCAACTGCACCGCCTGAGACATTTTAATAATGCGGCGAATCAGATTACCCAATTGCGTCGGGATCAGGGCAATCCCGGTCAAAATCATCAAGACCGTACATAAACGCCCGGCATCAGAGACCGGCGTGATGTCACCATAGCCCACGGTTGTCATGGTGACGACGGCAAAGTACAGCGCATCTAAAAAGGAATGAAAGGTTTCGGGGTGATATCGCTGCTCCACTTGAAAAATAATGCCGGCGTAAATAAAGACGATCGCAAAAACGGTAAATACGATCCTGATGACGGCTAAGGTATCAGCCGCCGTGAGGCGACCCACAATAGCGCGATCGCGCAACACTCGCAGCAGCCGCAACACCCGCAGCCACCGCAGTAGCCGCACAAATCGCATATCTAAAAAACCCAGCACAAACGGACAAATGGCGACCAAGTCCACCAACCCATAAGGACTCAAAACGTAGCGCCACCAGCACTCAGCCGTCCATACCCGCAGCCAATATTCCACTGTAAAGAGGCCCAAGATGAACCAATCTAGCCCACTCAAAACCCGCCGCCACTGTGGCGAAATGTCGTAGGTTTCAATTACAAAAATGGCTGCCGAGATCAAAATAAGGGCCGCGATCGCACCTGTTACCCACCTCCCGGTCTCGCGGTTAGTGTCATCTAAATAAGCTGCGATGGTTTCTTTGAGCGTCATAGCCACGGTTCGCTAGCTGAGTTGATGTTGATTAGGACTGACGCAAAAGCCCCCCGTATTCCCAAATCTGGAAAAATCAGAGGCCACATCCCCCAGATTTGGGGACACCGGGGGCAAAATCGGAGGCAACTGCATAAGTCCTATTGATTTTAAGGAAGAAGTTCAGAGCGCAAAAGCCCGTCATTCGCTTTTTAACATTCACGGAGACCGACGTGCTGTCCCAGTCAGTCAGAGGCTGCCACATTTCAGATTTTCAGCCATTGATCGCTCAGCTCTCACGACATTCTCAGCGAAAGTCCATACAGTCGAATGGTATTTACTCAGCGGCATCGTTATGAATCGAAGGTTTGTTTACACCCTGCCTGGAATTATTGGAATTGGCTTGCTAGCGACCCTGACACCTCTCACCGAGGTTCTGCCGGCAGCAATTGGAAAACAGGTGAGCGCGCAAGCCCAGGTGCCGTCCACCATGACCGTAGAAAGACTCGGGGAAATGTTGCAGGCCGAAACCGATAATATCCAAGGCTCAGCAGGCCAGTGGCAACTCACACTGGAGGAGCAAACAGTGATTGTGCTGGCCGATGCCGATAGCAACCGGATGCGCATCTTCACACCCATCGCTGCCGCTGAGACGCTCTCTGTCAATCAAGTTGAGGCGATCTTAGCCGCCAACTTTCATTCGGCTTTAGATGCCCGCTATGCCGTGACTGCTGGCACTTTGGTCGCGGTTTATGTGCATCCCCTGTCATCATTACAAGCCTATGATTTCCGCTCCGCCCTGCGGCAAGTCGCCACCCTCGCAGCCACCTTTGGCACGACCTACACCAGCGGCGAACTAGGGTTTGGACCAGGGGCAGGCCCAGCCGATGAGCGCAAAGTGCCAGCCGGACTCATCGACATATAAACTGATATTCATCCGTGCTCTGACACATGCCATTAATTTCTTACGTTCATGCTGAGTCTCGCCCTCAATCTCCTAGATTGGGGGAATGTGGTATCCGCTTTTGCCTGCATTGGCAATTCAGGAAGCAAACGTCGGATGCGATCGCTCTAGACCCATTGAGTGCGTTGCTATCAGACATTTAGCGCTGCCTTATGCCCTGCCCAAAATCATGATTGATGATCAATGTCTGGCCACTGCCCTGGCGCGTCCGCCTGGCGATTTAGGCGTGTTGCCTGAGTTGGCAGCTCTGCGACCAGATTTTCAAATTCACTTGTATGAGCGATTGCCGTCTACCAACCAAACGGCTTGGCAGTTAATTGATCAAGGCCATGGAGCGGGTACCGTCGTCATCGCTGGTGAACAGACG
>JBCDFX010000554.1:0-2852 GCA_039177155.1 Cyanobacteria bacterium P01_H01_bin.119 | reverse complement strand
TGCTTGAGCCAGCGCTCAGCATAGAGACAGAGCCCCGGCAGCAGGTCGGGAGACCCCTTAGAGTTTTCGCGGATAAAAGCCAACGGCTGATATTCTTGGCTTAGCTCCAGGGCGCGGCTGGCTTCATCGGTTTGGCCCAGCAGTAGGGTACAGACCGCCTGCTCTAAATGCACATCTTGTCGTCCGCCCAGCCGCTTTAGCAGCTTTTTGGCGCGATCGATAAAGGCAGGCTGATGGTGAGCAAAGCCTCGCGCCATCGAAGCATACACGGTCAGGTAAATGCCCACCGCGGACGGACGACGGGCCTCCACCTCAAATAGCTCCTGCTGTTCGGCAGAAGTTAAGTAGCTGCGCAACTGCTGGATAAAGCGTAAAAAATCATCGATGGAGAGCCCGGAGAGATCGTCCGCTGAGCCGTCGATACCGCCACGGTCTTGCAGCATTGCCTTAAGAAGCTGAATACCCTGCCGTCTCTCGCGATTACGGTTGAGGGGCAGCGCCAACAGCTCTAAAATTCGATAGGGGCGCAGCTTGTATAAATCCGTCTGAATTTCGTTGCGAATGGCCGGAAACAGCCCTTCCCGAAGCAGCAGTTCTCGTCCAGTCTCTAAAGATTCAGAGGCATTTTCATACTGGCGCAGTTGCCACTGCTCTCGCCCCAGTTCCAGACAAGAGAGGGCCAGCACCAGCACCACATCCGAGAGCACTACATCGGGGTCGCCGTATTTGCCGCTCTTCAAGCTGTCGCTGCCGCTGCTCAGGTAAGGCCGCCCAATACGAATGGCCTGCTCATATTCTCCTACTTCCAGCAAAATCAGCAGCGCCCCAACCAGTTGGGCATTGTCTATATCGATGGTTGGGATGTAGGGTTCGGGAGCGGCGTTGGCAACAGACGCCAAAGAGCGCAGGGCCTCTTCTCCAACTTGAGTATTAACCTCGGCCAAAGGCTCGCCGCCAGAGCTCCCAGGGGCATCTGTCGGGACGGGAGATTCAGAACCGGAGAGGGAAAGGGAAGACTCTAACGGCTGGGTGCTGGCTAAAAACCGGGTGTCATAGTCCTGGCGGGTTTTAGGATCGTAGAGAACGCTGTAGGCTTCGTCAATCAGCTGTTTGCGAGACTCGATGGCGATCGCTGAAAATTCTCGTCGAGGCAGTTGCAGGGTGCGATCGCTGTGGGCCTGCTTAAGCTGCTCCTCGGTTGCCTGAATGGGCAACCCCAAAATCCGATAATAATCTAGCGGAATTCGCACAGTTTGCGTCCCCAACAACGTGACTCAATAACCTAGCTCAACAGAGAACGTGGCCGATAACAGGCACCCACAATACATTAGATATCTATTCAAGGCATTAGTGTAGCGGCTAAGCCCCAAAGTGAACCTAGATGATAGCTTGCAAAACCTGGAATCAAAGGGCAAAGCTCCATTTACTTTAATAAAGCCATGACTAAGCGCACTTGACTAGCGGCCTGTGATTGATGTTTTGTAGATGGTGCTTTGTCACTGGCAATGGTCACTAATGGCGATAGTCACTGGCGATGGTCACTGGCAGTCTGTGACTAGCGGCTTGTCACTAGCGGGCTCTGAATTGGCACTTGTGAGCCGGGCAGACTGGCAGACGCAAGGCCAGCTATCAGTTAGCTGGGGGCTGTCATCAGTTAGATTTCAACGTCTTGTATCACAGCGGTTTTAGCCCCTAGCCTGCAGGGTTGGGGCAGGCGTGTTTACAGCTTGCCTGGTCAGGCTTCTGTGCTTAACTGATGACACGCCTTAGCTAAAACAATAGATATTGCCTCTCTTTCCCTAAGACGGTAACGTTAAATACGGCGATCGCGGCCTGTCGCTCTTTTAGGGGCTATCGTTGAGCTGGTTCTTAAATTTGCAGTGGGGCGATAGTGTGCCCAGATCTTTTTGGCCAAGTCATTTGTGTCTTATTGGCAGGTTTAAGGCGTTCGGGCTGAGATTTTCCGGGAATTTTAGACTGAGTGAGATGATCAGGAAAGGGGATTCGACGCTCTTAAGCTGGCTCAGTTGAGATTTTCGGCATTTTTTGGCGTTTAGATTTTAAAGTTAAGTCAAGTATTGGCGAGGTTGCGGCAAGTCAATGGTTCAAGAACGAACATTACCCACATTTCAGGCTAAACCGGCCCAAGTCACCCACGATGAAGGGCTGATGCTCTATGAAGACATGGTGCTAGGGCGCTACTTCGAGGACAAGTGCGCCGAAATGTACTATCGGGGCAAAATGTTTGGCTTCGTGCACCTTTACAACGGTCAGGAAGCCGTCTCCAGCGGCGTGATTAGAGCCATGCGCCCGGACGACTATGTGTGCAGCACCTACCGCGATCACGTCCATGCCCTGAGTGCAGGTGTGCCGGCTCGTCACGTTATGGCCGAGCTGTTTGGCAAAGAGGCCGGGTGTGGCAGAGGCCGGGGAGGCTCTATGCACCTATTCTCCAAGGAGCATAAGCTACTGGGGGGATTTGCGTTTATTGGCGAGGGCATTCCGGTTGCCCTGGGGGCAGCCTTCCAAAGCCGCTACCGCCGAGATGCCCTGGGGCAGCCTGATGCAGACCAGGTAACGGCCTGTTTCTTTGGAGACGGCACCACCAACAACGGGCAGTTTTTTGAGTGCCTGAATATGGCAGCCCTGTGGAAGCTGCCGATTCTTTTTGTGGTGGAAAACAACAAGTGGGCCATCGGCATGGCCCACGAGCGGGCAACCTCCCAACCAGAGATTTACCGCAAGGCCAGCGTGTTTAATATGCCTGGTTACGAAGTAGACGGTATGGATATTTTGGCCGTGCGCAGCGTGGCCCAAGCGGCGGTGCAGCGGGCTAGAGCTGGGGAAGGCCC
>JBCDFX010000553.1:0-2886 GCA_039177155.1 Cyanobacteria bacterium P01_H01_bin.119 | reverse complement strand
GTCGGCGCCGTGTAGAAAATATTCACGCCATATTTCTCCACCACGTCCCAGAAACAGCCAGGATTAGACGCCCGGGGTGCCCCCTCATACATGACGCAGGATGTTGCAGCGGCAACTTCCGATGCGCTACTCCTAGACTCTGAAAATGCTTTGACCCTACCTGAGGCTGAGTCGACCGTAGCACAGTCCACCGAAGGCTCCGAGGTTGCACAGGTAACGGCTCCTCTCTACCGGGGAATTGCGCCCGTTTATATCGGCATTGGCGGCAATATCGGCATCGGTGACTCTGCCAAGAGCGGCGTCGGCGACTTTGGATTTACCGTGTTTGGTAAATTTTCCCTTGGCCCTCGCTTTGCTGTTCGCCCAGCTCTGATTATCAGTGAAGACCAAACCTCGGTGACCGTTCCTATCACGTTTAATTTCACTCCGATTAGAGTTGCAGGCTACACGATGGCCCCGTTTATTGGCGGCGGTGTAGATATCAGCGATACCGTTGGCGCTTTGATCAACGCTGGCGTAGATATCCCGATATCTCAGCAGTTTACGCTGACGGCTCAGGGTAACTTCCGAGTCAGCGACGATTCTGCTTTTGGTATTTATCTGGGGGGTGCTTACAATATTCCCTTCTTTCTTGAGTAAGCCTGAAGCTTTGCTAAGGCAAGCCATAGTTTGAACCCCAATAACGTTTCAGAGGCGAAGTGCAGCACTGCATTTCGCCTTTTTGTTTGGCTAGTACCGCTATACGGAATTCAAAATGCAAAATTGAAAATTCAAAACTAAGGCAGATCGGTCTTCTCAGCATTCTGAATAGTGAGCATATTTCTACCGTCAAGTTAAAGAATCTTTGTGGGCTACAGGGGATTGCGTGCCCGCCAGCCGTTTTGCCGTTCAGGGACGGCGGCAGCATCAACAAAGGCAGCCTTAAGAGCCGTTAGCCGGGTTTCGGCAGGTTCAGCGTTGAAGTTGAAAATGCTTTCAAAAAAGAAAAAAGATACTCCCGCGTAGGCGCGATCGCGTACGGCAGCAATTTGCTGCTGCACGGTTTCAATGGCCATTGGCCGGGTCCGCAGCCCGGTCAACACCCCAATGCTAGTGGGAATGCGCCGCCGAGCGCTTTGCAGAGCGGGCCTATTCATCTCCCAAATAAAGCGATCCATATCGCTGCGGTAAAGCTGCACAATCAGCTCGTCCACGTAGCCCAGGTTTACCCAGGTAGGCCAGTCTTGCAGATAGTAATCGTAAGAAAAAGGATAGGGGTTGGGCGATACCGAGAAAATGGCATCGGGGCGGCGGCTTTTGATCAGCTGGGCAATTTCACCGATAAAATCGCTAATTTTGTTGGCTCGCCAGCGCATCCACTCGCGATCGCGGGCGTTTTCGGGGGGAGCGTTGCCGTTGTGCTCCCGCTGGTAAAGCGCAATGGTGGTGGCATCGTAGCCAAACTCCACCGGAATCCCCATATGGTCATCCACCTGGAACCCATCAATATCGTAGGTTTGCAGCAGCTCATCGACCATCAGCAAGAAAAAGCGCTGCACCTGAGGATGAAAGGGATTGAGCCAAGCCCGCACAAAATCTCCGGCAGGGGTGGCATGGGTACCGTCTGCTTTATAGGTCAGCCAGTCAGGATGGCGCTGCACCAAAGTCGAATCTGCCGGAATCATAAAGCCAAACTCAAACCAAGGAATCACCTTAATATCTTGGGCGTGGCCGATTTCGATCAGCTCTTGCAGCATGTCGCGATCGCCTTGGGTTGCCTCCAGGGTGCGATCGCGCTGGCTGTCTTCGGGGTAGGGATATAGCCCTTTTTCAACCCCAAAGGTGCGCTCGGCCACCTGACTGGGATATAGGGTTGTGCCCCAGTTCCAAATGGTGGGGTAAACAGTATTGAAGTTGGCGTCTTTTAGGGTGTTAATGCCGCGGGTCAAGTTATCGCGGGAAAACAGCACCTCGCTGTCGATATTGGTGAGCCAAACCCCTCTTAGCTCCGACGGGGGAAGTGTCAATGGCTCAGCAGCAGCAGCGGTAAAGATGCTCTCAGCCGGCAGCGCATTTTGCAGGGCCGCTGCCGGATTGGCCCGGCAGATTAGCGCCGCCACCTCGCCTCGGGTGACGGGCGCATTGGGGGTTAAGGCGCTGGCAGTGAGGTTAAGGGCCAAGGCGGATCGAGTTAAAGATGCCGCTACCCCCTCACGGGCAAATTCAGGAATTGTGGCGGCGTCGCTAAAATTGGCCTTTAGCAGACCGATAGCATCGTTAGCGTAGGGGAAATCTTGATGGGCAGCGATCGCGTTAATTGCCTCAACCCGGGTTATGGCGCGATCGAGTTCAAAATAGCTGCTGGGGTAGTAGGACAAAAAGTTGCTGGGATTGTTTAGCCCCAGGGCATCCTCAGCCTTAGCCGCCTGCAGCAGCCCACCTGGATTTAGCCAGGTGACTAGCTCCCGCCAGGTAACCGGCGCTTCAGGCAAAAACATCCCGTCTGGATAGGTTTGGAAATTGCCCATGCGATTTTGGTCAACCAATCCCTGGATGCAGTCCCTCGCCCAGTGGGATTGAATATCCTGCAGCGGTTGGAAAATCGGCGGAGTAACATTGGGCTCTGCCAGATCGGGCCTGTCAGCTCCCGGCGTTGGGGAGAACTGTTTGGTTACCGGTGCATTATTTGGCTCACTACTTGGCTCACTGGCCCGGGTCAGAAAAACCCCCTGGGGTAAGGTTTGAGCAATCACCGGCCAGCTCAATTTACTGCTTAAAACAAACACCAGCGTCAGCAAAAATAAAATACTGCTGCGAATCCATAGCCATCTGAGCTGTCGGTATTGCCCCATGTTCTCTGTCCTAAACCGTTTTTAACGTTATTTACCGCTGACTTTGGCTAGGTAG
>JBCDFX010000552.1:0-2893 GCA_039177155.1 Cyanobacteria bacterium P01_H01_bin.119 | reverse complement strand
CTGGACCTCTGGTATCGGCACAAAAAACAGCACAGCGCCGTGGGCTGCGATGGACAGCAGCAGCATCGGAAAAAGAAAGGGCTTAAGCGATCGCGGCCAGCGCAAAGAATTCCCCATCAACTAAACCTTGATCTAAACCTTGACTCTACGATGCATTACTCTCACAGCAGTTTGAATAGCAGATGCAGCACTTAATTTGTCTGTTCTTTCCAGCTAGAGCAGCTTCTTTATCTAAAACTGGCCTAAAACACTCAGAGTTTACCTCGAATTAAATTTTAGAGCTCCCGTTTCAGGTATACGTTAAGCAAGTGGACAGTTCAATGAGTGGCTAAACCCTATGGAGCAGCGGCAAAACATTACTCTGGCGGTGGCAGTCGTCCTAATGGCGCTGGCACTGGGGCTGGTCTTAACGCTAGAAGCTGGATTTGAGTCCCGTCAAAATGCGGCTAGGGAGGTGCTTCCGTTGCTTAGCGATCCATTTTTACAGGCCCCAACGCCATCGTCTGTGCGGGTGGTTTGGTTTACCGAGTTTGAAGGCAGTGAGCATTTAGTGGCCTACGGTCGTCCTGAGCAGATGAGAACTGAGGAGAGCCTGCAAACGCTGACGATCGACGCTCTAGGGCAAACCGTTGAAGCTACCACCCGTCCCATGAGCCGCCTGCGGGAAGACCAACGATCGAATTTAGCCGAGCCACAGTCAGGTGAAACCCCCGTTAAACGCTCTATTTGGCGGCATGAAGCGGCAATTACAGATTTAACGCCGGGTCAGCGCTTGCCCTATCGGGTTCTCAGCATGGAGACCAGCGGCACGGTGCATCAAAGCAACGTATTTTCTCTTGCCCCCTCGCCCCCTGCAGGACAGCCCCTAACCATTTTGCTGACCTCCGACCATCAGTCAATGCCGATGACCCCGGCAAATTTGCAAAAAGCGGCAGAAACCGCTGCTGTGGGCATCGACGCTGTCTTTCTGGCCGGAGATTTGGTCAATATTCCCGATCGCGCCTCAGAATGGTTTGATGACGCCAGGGGTAACGCTTTTTTCCCCAGTTTGCAGGGCCGCGCTGACTCCAGTCTGCAGCAGGGTGACCAGACGACCCAATATCAAGGGGGCAGAATTATTCAGTTTGCGCCCCTGTTTCCGGCGGTGGGCAATCACGAGGTGATGGGGCGATTTTCAACGGTTGCCGGGTTAAACGAGCAGTTTAACGACCCGATGCCCTACGCCAGCGCAGAACAAATTTATGCCCAACAGGCTCAGACGTTCAACCCAAAAGATGAGTCAGCCGTTAGAGTCAACTGGCTGAAAAATAATTCATTCAATACGGACACTTACGAAGAAATCTTCTCTCTCCCGGTTAGCATTGCCCCTGATTCTGGCGCAGCTACAGGTCGCTACTATGCCACCACCTTTGGCGATGTGCGGCTAGTGTCTCTGTTTGTGACCAATATTTGGCGATCGCCTGCCCTATCTGCCGACACCCGAGGTCGCTACCGTGAAAAAGCGATTGACACAAACATCCCGGACTTATGGGGTCACGGCCAGCATATTTTTGCCTCTCTTGAGCCCAATAGCCCTCAGTATCAATGGCTTGAGCAAGAGCTTGCTAGCGATGCCTTTCAGCAGGCCAAATACAAAGTTGTGATGTTCCATCATCCCCCCCACAGCTTAGGCGATAATGTGGTGCCCCCCTTTGCAAACCCACTGCAGGTGAGCGATTTGGCCGCAGACAGCACGCTACAAACGGTGCGCTATGAATATCCTAAAGACCAGGATCAAATTATTCGCGATCTGATTCCGCTGCTGGAAACCGCCGGAGTGCAACTGGTTCTCTATGGTCATTCTCATATCTGGAATCGCTTTGTCAGCCCCAGTGGGATGCATTTTTTAGAAACCTCAAACGTGGGCAATACCTACGGTGCCTTCTGGGGAGACAAGACACGCACTGTCCCCACTGACGAAGCTGCAGGCGAGGCCAATTTGGGCACCTATCTGCAAGCTAACTACGCTGCCGCAGGCGATCCCAATGGACTAGAGCCTATTGTGCCAACCGTGGCTCCGCTGACTGATGAAAACACGGGCACCCCTTTGCCCTATCTCGCCAGCAATGAGCTGACCGCTTTTACTCTGTTTGACACGGGAACAGGCACCGTCAGCAGTTATTACTTCGACACTCGCGAACCCGGATCTGATGTTGTCAAATTTGATGAGTTTGATCTGAATATTGAAGATTAAGCTCCTATAGGTTTAGCGTTATGCCTGCTAAATTGATGCAGTGTGAGATTAGAGATAGGACGATATCCCAGTTAATTGAAGAAAGATACTTTTAGGCAGCGCCTCGACCAAAAAAGTATCGGTTTAGTTGTTAGATAGAGCGATCTGTCAATATTTATAATGCTGCTTTTGTCAGATTGCTCACCGCACCTGATGTTGCTGGAATGATTGATGAAAAGCAATCTGACTCGCAACCCGCCCGAATCTTTCGGGGGATTACTATCTGTAGGCTGCAAGCCCTGAGTAGCTTACAGCGATTTTTGCCAATCCACTAATGGTAAATTTTAATTCTCGGTTGTGCCCAGTTCCTTTTGGACGGGAGTGCCCAGACTGGAACTATCTACCCCTCCCATAACCTTGGGATATTTATCTGATAGATACTTGCTTAGGAAAGTTCCGACGAAGGAGAGAACTACTGGCCCTAGCAGAAACCCGAGTATGCCCTTTACTTCAAAGCCCGGCACAGCTAGAGAAGATAGCCAGAAGCAAAAGCCGTTAGCAACCAGGGAAAACAGCCCAAAGGTCAATAAGTTGGGAGGAACAGACAGCACATTTATGATTGGCTTTAAAAAAGCGTTAACAAGTCCAATTGAAGCTGCCGCGATCGCAGCCGCAGTTATG
>JBCDFX010000551.1:0-2924 GCA_039177155.1 Cyanobacteria bacterium P01_H01_bin.119 | reverse complement strand
CCAGCCTGTACCTGCTAAAGACCACGTGCGATCGCTGCTGGACTACATAAAGCCCGCATTGGAACACCACAACGATTGGGATACCGTGAATCAGCAGGTCAACGACATTCTTACCCACGGCAACAGCGCCCAACGACAGCGGCAGATCTATCAGGAAACCGGCTGTTATAAAGCCGTTGTAGACTACTTGATTGCACAGGGGGCTACAACGCTAGCAGTAGCCTAGTGCGATCGCTACGGTACGTCACGAACTTATGTCTGCTTTGAGGTCTTCCCAACTAACTGTTCCTTCAGAAGCAACAGATGCAAGGGCGATTTTTGCTTCATTCAGGTCAGCAGTATCTTCCATTTGCCTAGTCTTGAGAAATTGCAAAAAGTCAAGAACTTCAATAATGAGCAATTCGGGCGCGTCGTCGATCTCCTGAATTAGCAGCTCTTTGGGTGTCATGTCTGACCTACAGTTATCAATGTCTTTGTCCATTAAATCGCTTATTGCCAGATATAGCTGTAATCTCAAACTTCGGTTGCCACCAGGAGCCAGCGTTCCCTGAGCGGAGTCGTTGGTTTTGCCGCCCCAGAGGGGCTAGGGGACGCTGGCATAAAAGTAATGTAGACCTGTATACAGAAGTTTCAAGCCTGTGTCTTTACCTTGGGAATGTAGTGCGCTGTATGTTGGGTCTGGAAGATGCCATCGATCTCTCAGTACTTTTCATCCCTTGGTTCAGGTCACCTTCCTAATGGCCTGCACATTAAGCACGGGCGGCGACATAAGCATTTGATTAACCGCAACGGGGTTGGTTCTCCTCAAAACGTAGTCTCTTGGTAGACTATGTCTTCCCCCAAAAGCGTCTTTTAGATTTTTATGGCTACTGTGATTCTGCTCAGTAGTGACTTTGAGAGTATCAGGTCTATCTGACCCTAGGCTTACTAAAGTATGTCTGCAATGTCCTAGCCATCAGTGGATCGCTAGATCAAGTAATTTATCACCGCTCTCAATAGGCTGAATCAGCTTGGCAGAAGTCAATCCATTGGTCTTGAGCAACCTTTGATACCCTCTATCTCAGCGACTTGTTCATCCAATACTGGGTTGAAATAACGGGGTAAACCATCTAATTTGCAACCTTGAGTCGAGAGTGGGGTGCACAGCTACCGTACCTCTCACAGGGGGAAACGATGAAATGGATGCACATTTAACGAACATATCTAATCAATGACTGGAGAGCAGCCGTGTATCTTCCGTTTATAAAAACCAAGGGTCATCCGACAGTCGGGTTAAAATCTCTTGCTTTGCAGGACTGGATTGAAATCGATGACGACTTTGTTGCCCAGTTGAACCACAAGACTGGTCTTTTGGCCCATCACCATGCCGATGTGTTTGTGGCGCTGGAGCAGACCGAAGCAGCCCAGAAAGAGGTTTTACAGCGACTCACAGCCCACCTCTTTAAACACTTCCCCTCGATTTATCAGCCGCTCGATCAGGGCATTTGTAATCTTCAAACCGGGCAGGTTTGGCAGTTTTCTGACTTTGCCAATGCGCCGCTGGATTTGGCCGGGCGCTTAGTGCAAGAAGATCTCTGTCTGCTGCTGCCCGGAGAAGCAGGCTATGTGCTCTCGGCGGCATCGGTTTGCTTTCCGTTGCGTTGGTGTCTGCGAGGAAAATTGGGGCTTCCTATGGGGCAGATTCATCAACGGGTACCCACCTATTCCCAAAAGTTAGCGCGCCCCGTGGATAATATCTTTGCTCGTCTGCGGGATGACTTTCCAGGGTTGCGATTCAACTGGAGCATTGTGGATTCTCCAGAGCTGCATCTGAGTCAAGATAAGTTAGTCACCGAGTTTGATCCGGCGATTACGGCTGACAATGCGGGCCAAAGCCTATGGCTGCGCGTCGAACGGCAAACGATTCGCCGCCTGCCTGAAAGCGGTGGAGTCTTATTTACCATTCACACTTATATTTATCCCCTCGAACAAGTCACAGCTGTTCCAGCAGTGGCAGCACAGCTGGAACAGGCCGTGCAAAGCTTAATGCCAGATATGCAGGTCTACAAAAACCTGTTACCGTTTCGAGCAGCTCTATTAAGCTACCTGGCTGTTTGCGCTGAGGAGAAAGCGTTTAGCGCAGGGGCGCGATCGCGGCTATAAGCCTCACCAATGTAGCCTGCGCTATCACACCCGAATCCTTTTGCATCTGACTCCCCACGACTGATAGATCTAAAATCCAAAACTGCGATCGCTGCCTTTCCAACCCTGTTCCTTAAACAAGACTCAAACCCATGACCGCATTGATGACCAACCAAATCGTTTTAATTACAGGGGCCAGCAGCGGCATTGGGTCCGCCTGTGCCCATTTCTTTGCCAAGGCAGGCGCACGGTTGATTCTAAGTGCCCGTCGCAAAGAAAAACTCCAGGGCTTAGCCGATGATTTGCAGCGAGACTCCCAAACTGAAACCCTGCTGCTGCCGTTGGATGTGCAAAATGCCGAAGCGGTCAGCTTAGCCATTAAGGGGCTGCCCGAGGCTTGGCAGAGAATTGACGTGCTGATTAATAATGCGGGCCTCAGCCGGGGCTTAGAGAAACAGTACGAAAACCCTATTCAGGACTGGGAGGAGATGATCGATACCAATATTAAAGGGCTGCTGTATATGACCCGGGCTGTGGTGCCGGGGATGGTGGCGCGGGGGCGGGGCCATGTGGTCAATCTGGGGTCAATCGCGGCGCGGCAGACCTATCCAGGGGGCAGCGTTTACTGCGCTACCAAGGCAGCGGTCAAATCTTTGTCTGAGGGTTTAAAGATCGACCTGCTGGGGACGCCTGTGCGGGTCACTAATATTGAGCCGGGACTGGTGGAAACGGAGTTTAGCGAGGTGCGCTTTAGAGGCGATCGCGATCGCGCTAAATCTGTGTATCAAGGCATGACTCCTTTG
>JBCDFX010000550.1:0-2937 GCA_039177155.1 Cyanobacteria bacterium P01_H01_bin.119 | reverse complement strand
GCGATCCCGGCGCTGAAGTGATTGAGCTTATCTCTGAATTTGAGGCCGAGTACAGCTTTTTGGACAACGACGGTACGACCTTCTGGCTTCGCACTGACGCCAATGCTCCCAAGGGCCGACTGATTGCAATTGACATTACCCACCCCGACCCCCAGCAGTGGCAAGAAATTATTCCTGAGGCCGAAGAGACCCTGGAGAGCGTCGGCTTACTCAATCATCAGTTTGTCGCCGACTATCTCAAAGATGCCTACACCACCATCAAAATTTTCGATCTCCAAGGCAATTTTGTCCGCAGCGTTGAGCTACCTGGCATCGGTTCAGCCGGGGGCTTTAGCGGCAAACGGGAAGACACTGAAACTTTCTATAGCTTTACCAGCTTTACCAGCCCTACCGCGATCTATCGCTACGATATGACCACTGGAGTCAGCACCCTGTTTCGCCAACCTCAGGTAGGCTTTGATCCCAGCGCCTATCTCACCACTCAGATGTTTTACCCCAGCCGAGATGGCACCCGCATTCCCATGTTTATCACCCACAGGCGGGACCTAGAGCTGGACGGCAGCAATCCGCTATTGCTCTACGGCTATGGAGGATTTGGGATTTCTCTTAGTCCAGCTTTCTCGGTTAGCAACTTAGTCTGGCTTGAAATGGGGGGCGTCTATGCGGTTCCAAATCTGCGCGGCGGCGGCGAGTACGGCGAAGACTGGCATCAGGCAGGTACTAAGTTAAATAAGCAAAACGTATTTGATGATTTTATTGCTGCAGCAGAGTGGCTTATTGAGCAGGGCTATACCTGTTCTAACAAGCTGGCGATCGCAGGAGGCAGCAACGGCGGATTGCTGGTGGGTGCCTGTATGACCCAGCGCCCTGATTTATTTGCGGCAGCGCTACCCGCCGTTGGCGTAATGGATATGCTGCGCTTCAACCAGTTCACCATCGGCTGGGCTTGGGAGTCGGACTATGGCTCTCCCCAAGACGAGGCTCAGTTTAAAGCACTATATGCTTACTCGCCGCTGCACAATCTCAAATCAGGCACGGCCTATCCTGCAACGTTAATCACCACCGCCGACCACGATGACCGGGTTGTGCCCGCTCACAGCTTTAAATTTGCGGCGGCTTTGCAGGGGGCCCATCAAGGGGAGGTGCCGGTAATGATTCGTATTGAGACCAAAGCAGGACACGGTGCCGGTAAGCCCACCACAAAGGTGATTGAAGAAGCTGCAGACAAGTGGGCATTCCTCAGCGCCGTGCTAAATATGGACTAAGGGCTGTCTTATCTAAATGTCTAAGCCTTTAGAAATAACGGCTATAGCCCTTAGTCGATAGAAATAGTCGGACGCGTTTAAAGCTTGCCTCATCAGGCTTCTAAAGTTAATTGATGAAACACCCTCGCCGACGACATCAGTGCCGATGGTTTGCCGATGGCTTCTCCCTTTCCCGGTATGGATCCCTATTTAGAGCAGGCGGTATTTTGGTCGTCCTTTCACAGCCGGCTGATTGTGGCATTGGCGGATGCCCTCTCGCCGCGACTGCGCCCTCAATACTATGTGGAGGTCGAAACTCGCAGCTATATAGAAACTGCTGAAACGGGTGAATTATTGATTGGGATTCCCGATGCCGTTGTACTCGCTGCGAAACAATCTGCACAATCTGCCGGTTCCGAGGCTCGCACCACGGGTATTGTTGCAGTGCAACCCGTCCCCCAGCAGGTCATTCTGCCGATGCCAGCGGTCGTTAGGGAGCGGTTTTTGGAGGTGCGGGAGATTGGCAGCGACGCTGTTGTAACCGTTGTAGAAGTCCTGTCTCCCAAAAATAAGCGTCCGGGCAGTGGCCGAACCCTCTATGAGAATAAACGCCAGCTGATTTTAGGCAGTCGTACCCATTTGGTTGAAATTGATTTGCTTCGCGGCAATGACCCATTGCCGATGCAAGGAGAAATACAGCCAAGTCACTATCGTATTTTGGTCAGTCGGGCTGAGGTGCGTCCACGGGCGGATCTATATGCTTTCAGCGTGCGCGATCCGCTGCCCAGCTTTCCGCTGCCCTTGCAGACTCCTGATGAAGCGATCGCTGTAGAGCTGTCCACCATTATGCAAGGCGTGTATGAGCGGGCCAGCTATGACCTTCGCATAGACTACAGCCAACCACCGCCTCCACCCGCATTTGGGAACAATGATACAAAGTGGATTCAGGAGCGCTGCCGAACCCCATGATGCCCATATTTTCTTACTTGCGTCGTCGGTGGATTTGGGATTTGGGTTTGCTGGCGTTGGTCACGGTGGTGGTCAACAGCCGGATGATTTTTGATGGCTTAAATGGGGTTGCCGATTTGCAGTGGCATGTCACTTGGCTCCAGCATTTTGCTAGAGGAATGGAGGAGGGAAATCTATATCCTCGGTGGCTAGGGGGCACTAATTTTGGCTACGGCAGCCCGACCTTTATGTTTTACCCGCCCTTGGTGTATTACCTCGGAACGGCACTTAAAACCTTGGGATTAAGCACAGAGCAGGCCATTGTTTTGTTGTTTTGCTTGGGCATTTTTGGCTGCGGCGCAGTGATGTACGGCTATCAGCGCAGCCGCATCCAGCAAAACTCACTACCGGCCTTGGGAGGGGCGATCGCTTATATGAGCGCCCCCTATCTGAGCTATATGGTTTACAACTTTGGCAGCCTATCGACTCTGATAGCGATGATTTGGCTGCCCTATCTCTGGTGGATGGGCGATCGCGCCGTTGAAGGCAAAGGGTGGCCCTGGCAACTCTCCCTTGGGTGGGCACTGCTGGCCTTTACCCACGTGCCGTCCTTGCTGCTGGGAGCTGTGGTGTGGGTGCCCTATATGCTTTGGCGCTGCCGGCGACGGGGCAAGCGGTTGCTGTCGATGTTGACCTGCATGGGGCTAGGGCTGGGGCTGGCCAGCATTTTCCTGGTGCCCGCTGT
>JBCDFX010000549.1:0-2941 GCA_039177155.1 Cyanobacteria bacterium P01_H01_bin.119 | reverse complement strand
GAGGGAACTTTGCTAGGACACCGTCCGTTTGCCGAAGCATCGGCTCAAAGTTTGGTGACCGTAGGCGGTAGACATCAGCTCCGGCCTGCTGCTGCCCAAAAGCTCGAAGCGATGCTGGCTCAAGCTCGACGAGACGGCGTCAACTTACAGATAGTGTCGGGGTTCCGAACAGAAGCCGAGCAGGCTCGCCTGTTTTTTGGTCTGTCGGCCCAGCGGGGAGAAACCCCAAGTCAACGGGCTGAGGTCAGCGCGCCGCCCGGCTACAGTGAGCACCATACGGGCTACGCAGTAGACTTTATAGATGGCTATTATCCCGACACGCACTTAGAAACCGGCTTTGAAAATACCCCTGCTTTTCGCTGGCTGCAGGCCAACGCTGCCCGCTACGGTTTTGAGCTTTCGTTTCCCAAAGATAATTCCAGTGGCGTCTCATACGAACCGTGGCATTGGCGCTTTGTGGGCGATCGCGATAGCTTAGAAACATTCTATCAATCGCCGTCGCCCTGAACGACCGCCCTAAGCGCCAAATTTAAAGCCAATTTGAAACAGACCACTCTAAATTTAATTGCCCTATTTGTTTTTCTCGCCACAATGGCCAGTCTGCTGGGGCCAATGGTGCAGATTTCTCCCACCGTTCCGGCCCTAGCGGTTGCCGCTGTTCTAGCTTTGGCGGCGTTGGATCGTTTTGCCCTAGATGGCAAGCTGGGCAGTTTCCTGATTGACAGCCTCGATCGCACCTCAGAGGCCGAGCGCGATCGCATTTTGCACCACGAAGCAGGCCATTTTCTGGTGGCTCAACTGCTGGATATTCCGGTGACCGACTATACCCTATCTCCTTGGGAAGCCTGGAAACGGGGGCTTCCGGGGCAGGGCGGGGTAGTCTTTGATGCTGAGGCGATAGAGCAGGAGATGAATCAGGGCCGGCTTTCTGCCCAACTGCTCAGTCGCTACTGCACCGTTTGGATGGCGGGCATTGCTGCCGAAACTCTGGTTTTCAAAACTGAAACCGGCGGCAGCGACGATCGCCAAAAGATCCGGGCTATTTATTATCAGATTCAAAAACCTGCCCAAGAGGCTCGGATAAAAGAGCGCTGGTCTATTTTGCAGGCGCGCACGCTGTTGGAACACAACTGGGAGGCTTACCAGTCCCTGGTGGCCGCCATGGCCGAGCGCAAACCCGTAGAAGACTGTCGCCAGTTAATTATCGCCCGTGCCGAAGCGGATAATCGCCAGACCAAAGCAATATAGCGCTGGTCTGATTTAGGTAGGGTTATGCTGCACTGCCATCAGAAAAGCAGACCCGGTTGCGCCCGCTTTCCTTGGCCGCAAGCAGTCCTTGATCAGCACGATAAATTAGGCTTAGTCCCTTACTGTCATCGTGAGTCATCAGGCTGGCAACACCAACGCTCACCGTCAAGTCTAGGGAGAGGGCCTCGCTAATCACAAAGGGATGCTCCGAAATCAGACGGCAAATGCGATCGCCAATCATATGGGCTTCTTTGGGGCCAGTGTGGCTAAGGATAACCACAAATTCCTCGCCACCATAGCGATAGGGCGTATCGTAGGCGCGCATATTACTGCGTAGGCGATCGGCAATAATTCTAAGGGCCTGATCGCCAATTAAATGGCCATGGGTATCGTTAACCTGCTTAAAGAGGTCAATATCAATCACCATCAGGCTCAGCTCCAGGTTCTTTTCCTGGGCAGATTTGATCAGTCGGGGAAGCTCCCAGTCAAAGGCGCGGCGGTTGTTAATCTGGGTGAGCGCATCGGAGAGGGCGATTGCAGAAAGTACATTATTAGCCCGCACCAAATCTTGATGGATTTTGATACGGCGGGCAGCCGCCATCAACTGCGCCTGTAGCCGCTGCTCTGCCGGAGACTCGGTTTTCTCATCATGATTTGGAGCTAAAGCCGGCAGGGTCAGATAGGCGTCAGCGCCTAAATTTAAGGCTTGAGCCGCAGCAATCGCTTGCTTATCAGGGTCGGACGCTGCTTCGATGGGCTGCAGATGAATTACCAAAGCATAGATCCAGGCTAAATCCCGGGTTTGTTTTAGGCGCTGGCAGATTTCCTCAGACAGCGGATAGTAAGCCTGAAGAATCAGCAGATTCGGAGAATACTCCTTAAACACATGTTCAATTTCGTCCGAAGTTTCTGCCGTAATGATTTCCACCTTAAGGTGGCGTTGAATACGAGGAACCAAATCGGCAGCGAACCGATTCTCTCCCACCAGCAGCAGCAGCTCGTCCATGGAATCAGGGAAAGTAAGGGGTAGACGGAACGAGTTGAATCAGAGATCGATTCAATCGTTCACCGTGGCTCAAATCTATGACCTAGCGTTGTAGTTTAGTTTAAGAACAAACTGCAAATAACAGCTTAACCACTACAGCGCATATCTCGTCCAGTAGGACTTGGGGAGTCACAGTTCACCAAATTAGGGTTGCCGGTTCTCAAGCCAGGCGTTTCCGATGATATAGGCCAGATCTCAAGACAGCCAAGCTTTAATAGGGTTAGAGTCTGGCCGACGTAAGTTGACAAAATCGGAACAAGCTTAGAGAGTAAACCGTCTGGCGGATGATTCACCCGGCCCAGAGCCCTGTGGATGCTGCTGATGGTAAGGAGACTGTGCGGTTCGATTGCTGGCTATTGAGCTGTCCCGCAGACTGGCTGGGGGGGCGACGCTCTGGCAACCGTATTATTTCTCTTTCCCAGACCACCCCTGATTCATCCGGAAAGGTTAGTTATTTTAATCCGATAATTGTTGACTGCGCCAACTTGCCTTGTTCTAATCGTTCCTTCGGCTGCTGTACATCCAACAACTGAGCAAACACTATGGCCGTCACCTATCGAGACTTTTTGATTCGGCACTGGCAGCCTAGCGATCGCGACCCAGCAGCCCAA
Source organism: Cyanobacteria bacterium P01_H01_bin.119 (assembly GCA_039177155.1). GTDB lineage: Bacteria > Cyanobacteriota > Cyanobacteriia > Phormidesmidales > Phormidesmidaceae > JBCBZT01. The sequence goes on along the minus strand of JBCDFX010000549.1, from coordinate 37 downwards.
GTTGTGGCTCAGGTGCTGCAAGAGTATGGTCTAACCT
>JBCDFX010000548.1:0-2944 GCA_039177155.1 Cyanobacteria bacterium P01_H01_bin.119 | reverse complement strand
TAGCTTCGGGATTATCTGGCAGGGGATCGCCCGCTTTATACTCCCCCAGGGTGCCGCTGCTCACCACCCAAATGCGGTCAGCGGAGAGGCCCGGTAAGCCGCTGCCGGGGGGCAATACTCGCACATCGGCGCTGTCGCTAATTTGATTGGCTAGCTCGCGCAGATCGCCGCTAACTTCGGCCTGGTTTTGCAGAATATAGCCCATTAGCTCAAAGGCTTCAGTCACCGAGCAGCGATCGCGCACGGTCGCCTGCAATGCCGAGCTATGCCGCAAAACGCTTAAAAAGGTTTGGGCCGGAATAGTTAAACAGGTTACTTCGGTGGAGGCGATCGCGGTCTCGCAGGGAATCCCTCGCAGCAGTCCGGTGGCGCCCAATAGCTCTCCTCGATTTAGCCGCTTCAGCGTAATCGGAGAGTGACTCTGGGGGTCGTAGCCAATCAGCCGAGCTTGGCCCTCTACAATCACGGCAATCTGGTGGGGCAGAGTCTCTCGTCGCAGCATTGGCTGGCCAATGCGATAGCGCAGGGGCAAGGCTTTATCCGCCAACTGCTGGAGTTGAGGGTCGGGCAACCGCCTAAAGGCCGGCACTTCGCTTAAAATATCGCGAGTTGAGAGTTTGGTCTCAGGCATAGCTACTTTGCACCCGTAGAAGTCGGTCGCTGAATATCGTGAGTTTCCAGGTCTCGGCAAAGCTGTTGCAGTCGCTGATCAAGACGCTCTAGCAGTTGATTGGCCAGGGCGTCATCGCTGAGTTGGGGTGGCAACTGTTTCAGCATATCTAATTGATTCCTCAGGAAAACCACTGAACCCTTATTCTTTTGTAAGTCTTTGTCTTCTTTAATTTTTCTGAGGTTTCCTAGTCTAGTTTTTACGCATCCCCAGCGATGTTGTCCGGATTTGATGGTAGAGCGGAGCCCTCGCGCAAAACTTGGATAGGCACCAGGAACGGAAAAATAGTGAGGACGATAGGTCAAACCGACAGACTCGCACCAGTCATGCCACTTAAACGTCAGAATTCTGGGGCTGGTCACCACCGAAATCCAAGGGACGCGCAGGGCATCAGCCGCGATCGCGCCGTGCATCGCTTCAGCAATCAGCAGATCGCTCTGGTCTATCTGCTGGATTACAGTGTCTACTGGCGAGCGAGGATCAATATACTGCCAACCCAGTTGGTCACAAGCTTGCTGGAATAGCGGTGCGGCAAAATTAGCGTGATGCACATGGGGCATAAAGGCTGCCGGATACTGCTTAATTTGATGGGGCATGTAGCAGTGGCGCAGCAGCAGGGCACCATCGGTAATGGCTAAGTCCGCTGGAAGGCCCAGTTGATCAGCTGAACGCGGTCCCCGCACGGCATAGATGCGCCAGCTATCGGGAATTTTCCTTAAGGGTGCTTCGTAGCCTACGCCTGTGGTGAAGAGTATGGCGTGGTGAAATTGACTGAGTCGCTGGGGCAGCGCGTTATTGATCAGTGTGCCTAATCCAACAAAGGCGGTCGTTTGATCACTGGACTCATTGATCCAAGTGGGTATCAGCCGTTGCCACAGCCAGCAGTTGAGTTCGTCCCCAAAGTTGGGCTGGCGATCGCGCCGTTGATAATAAAAAATCTGCATCGGCCCTAGCCCTACTTCTCCCTGTTCTAGCCATCTGCCAGCCAGTTACCAGTCAGCTGCCAATCAATCTGTCAGTCAGCCTATAAACTTTACGCTGAGCTTTGTCAGCCAGAGCCTGTCCAGCCAGCCAAGTCTGAGCTGCCGTCGCCAGCGTTGATAGGCCGGCAGCGCCACACCGTTGAGAAACTCAATCCAGCAGTGGGTAATGCAGTCGGGGATAACAGCAGTGGCCGACCCTCTGCCATGTTGGGTCATGGCATTCCGCAAGAGCGGATCGGTCTTAAGCCGCACTACGGTGGCTTTAAACTGGCTGTAGGAAGCTACCTCCAGATAATCCAGAGCGCTTTGGCGGGCTTGCCGAAACGCTGACTCTATCACTCCCACTGCCGGAACGCATGCTAGCCAAGCATTATAAAGCTTGATAGCAGGTTTATGAGTGGGGGGTTGGCCCCAGCGGAAGGAGCCAAATTACCGCACGGCAACGATGGCATCGCGGACTAATTAGGCGCGACCAGTGCAGCATCCATTCGTCGGCCTCGCTAACCATATCTTGCTGTACCAGCGATCGCCGGCCGATAGACCCAGCTATATCGAAGCAGCTTGCGCCCGTTGTTGATGCCGTGGGCCAATGCCATCCACGGCCGCTGTCAGAGGCAATAGGTCAACATCCGCAACGGGTAACGACTCAGGCCAATACTTTGGAGCAGTCGCTTGAGGCAGGGGCGCGTCAATCGCGATGCCGGAATCTGATGATGTAGCACCACGGGCTTTTGCGCCATATACCGCCGCCAAACCTCTAAGTTGTGCCGATAAGACCATCCTTGTAAAAATTACAATTTATTACGCAATCAGAAGCTGACTTGACTGGTGTTGAAGTGAGTTCTGGTGCTGATTTTGGAGCTTTTTAGAGATTAGTGATGCGTGCTGCACTTGCTATATTTTCTGCCGTGGCCGCTGGATGGGTTGGAGTCGGCTGTACCCCGTCTGCTCCGGTCAGCACCGAGCGCCTCACGATTGGCGTTGTGAGCTACGGGGAGTCTGAAGTCTCTCTAGAGAAATATCAGCGCTTAGAAGACTATTTAGCGGAGCAGACTCAAACCGCCTTTGAGCTTGAGGTGGCCTACAACGAGCTGCAGGCTACTGAGCAAATTACCCGTAACAACTGGTCTCTGGTCTTTGCATCGCCAGGTATTGCTGCGATCGCAACTCGGCAGGGATACAGTCCACTGTTTCCGCTGGCCGGTCAGGGCAATGCCCAACACGCCTTGATTATCGTTAGGGCAGATAGTGAGATTAAAACCCTAGGGCAGCTCCAAGACAAAGTAGTCGC
>JBCDFX010000547.1:0-2944 GCA_039177155.1 Cyanobacteria bacterium P01_H01_bin.119 | reverse complement strand
TGACTTGGACATTGGGGTTGATTACAATACGCCTTTGCCGATGGCCGTTGAAACCCTGTTAGAAGCTGCTAAGCAGGTGGATGGCGTTCAGTCTTCGCCGCCGGTAGAAGTCGATATTACGGGTTTTGGCGATAGCGCAATCAATTTGGTAGTGCGCTATTGGACAGAACCCCAGCAGGCTAATGTCCGGCGGATTAAAACTCAGATGATGATCGCGCTAAAGCAAGCCTGCGATCGCGTTGATATTGGTATTCCCTATCCGATTCGCACCGTTTACTTTTTCAATCAGGACGACTATAACGATCACTATCCGGTTCAAAAAAGCAACGGCTCCGTTGCCGATGTTCAGCATTAGGCTCTAAAAGCGATGAATTTTGCGAGTGATAATGTCGCCGGCATGTCTCCTGAGATTGCGGCGGCGGTGCTGGCCTGCAGCCGGGGTGCGGCCATGCCCTACGGCAACGACGCCCTCACCCAGCAGCTGAGTGAGACTCTGGCGCAAGTTTTTGAAACCGATTTGGCGATGTTTCCCGTTGCCACGGGATCGGCGGCCAATGCTCTGGCGCTCTCGGTGCTCTCTCCGCCCTATGGCGCGATTTACTGCCATCAGAATAGCCATATCAATATGGATGAGTGCGGCGCGCCCGAGTTTTTTACCCACGGGGCAAAGCTGGTGACGCTGCCGGGCGATCGCGGCAAAATTGCCCCTGAAACCTTGGCTCAGGCACTGGAGGGATCTGAAAAAGGGGTCGTCCACGCCGTACAGCCAGCGGCGGTGAGCATTACCCAGGTGACTGAAGCGGGCACGGTTTATGATCTAGCAGAAATTCGGGCGATCGCAGCCCACGCCCACGCCCATCACCTACCTTTGCATATGGACGGCGCTCGCTTTGCCAATGCCCTAGTTAGCCTAGGCTGCACGCCAGCAGAAATGACCTGGAAGGCAGGGGTGGACGTGCTGAGCTTTGGCGCCACTAAAAACGGCGCTATGGCGGCTGAAGCCGTAATCTTTTTTAAGCCTGAGCTGGCCCAGGACTTTATTTACCGGCGCAAGCGTAGCGGCCATTTATTCTCCAAAATGCGCTTTTTATCCGTCCAGCTCCAAGCCTACTTAGAGAATGATCTCTGGCTGCGTAATGCAACCCACGCTAATCAGATGGCGGCCCGCCTAGCCCAAGGGTTAAAGCAGGTGTCAGGGGTTGAATTTGTCGATCCGCCCCAGGCGAATGAACTGTTTGTGCGCCTGCCTCAGCCTGTCTTTGACGGGCTAAAGGCCGCTGGATTTGAGTTTTACCGCTGGCCTGGGGAGGCGGGCGGCATTTTGGTGCGGCTGGTGACGTCCTTTGACACGACTGAGCCCGATGTAGATGCTTTGATTAAAGTCGCCCGTCAAAGCGCTGCACTACCCCTAGCTCGCCTTTAGGTATAGTTTTAATCAGATGCGCGCTCCACCCAGGGTTGCTGGTGTCGTTAGCGCAAAAGCAATCTGACCTGCAGCCTTGTTCTAATCGTCCATTCGGCTGCCATATAACTGTTGTCGCGCCGGGTAAAGATGTGGGGCCAACCAAAACGTCTCTTGTGCTGTGGGCCATTGGATTTAGCGTATTTTGGATCGGTGTGCGCCTAGATGAAGAGGTGCTGCTGATTGTGGCGGCTATTGTGGGGTCGGCATTTATCCTTTGGGGGCTAGTCTCCGCGCCGATGGCTATTCAGCTTGTGATTGAAATTAGCCTGATTGTGGCGCTCTTTTCGGTCTGTATGACCTGCGTTAAGCGGGGCCTAAAATAGGTAGGACTTTATAGCTTTGGTCAGATTGCGCGCTCCACCCAGTGTCGCTGGCGTCGTTGGCGCAGACGCAATCTGACTCGCAGCCTTGCCCTAATCGTCCCTGCGGCTGCTACACCAATTTGTACTTTGGGCGGACTTGCTCGATCGGCTAAACACGGTACAACAGAGTTAGGGCGTCTCATCCGTTAATCGCCAAAGTTCAAACCAGCAAGCTGTAAATACGCCTGCTCAATTACCCAGCTAGGGGCGTTAATCCTTGCTGTAAGGCATTGAACCATAACTGATGATTGCCCCTAATGCCCAAAGTCTCCTTTACAGATCAATATGGTTCAGCTTAATCCCCCTACCGATGCCGTCGATCAAGGCGCCGTCGCCAATTCAAACACAGCAGCCGAAACGGTTTCTGCATCAGAGCGAGTTGCCCGGCAGCGTGACTTTTTTGCCACGGGGCAAACGCGATCGCGTCAGTTTCGTGAAGCCCAACTGCAAAAGCTTAAGCAGGCTATTGAAGCCCATGAAGATGCCATCTTGTCAGCCCTGCACAAAGATTTGGGCAAACCTGAGTTTGAAGGCTTTGCCACTGAGGTTACGGCTAAAAACGACGTAGACTATGCCCTAAAGCATCTCAAGCGATGGATGAGCCCCCGGCGAGTGTCTACCCCGCTGACCCTTAAGCCCGGACGCGCCTATCAGCAGCCTGAGCCGCTGGGGGTGACCCTAATTATTAGCCCCTGGAACTATCCCTTTCAGTTGGGCATCGTCCCCTTAATTGGCGCGATCGCGGCAGGAAACTGCGCCATTCTTAAACCGTCAGAAATTTCACCCCACACGTCAGCGCTGCTAGCCAAACTGCTCTCTGACACCTTTGATCCGGACCATATCGCGGTGGTGGAAGGGGATGCACAAACCAGTCAGGCCCTCCTGGCCCAAAAGTTTGACCATATCTTTTTTACGGGCAGCACCCATATTGGCCGCATTGTGATGAAGGCCGCAGCCGAACATCTGACGCCGCTCACCCTGGAGCTGGGCGGTAAAAGCCCCTGTATTGTAGATGCCAATATTAATCTGGAAGTGACGGCCAAGCGGATTGTTTGGGGCAAGTTTATTAACGCCGGACAAACCTGCATCGCTCCAGATTATTTACTGGTGGACCAGC
>JBCDFX010000546.1:0-2947 GCA_039177155.1 Cyanobacteria bacterium P01_H01_bin.119 | reverse complement strand
TCTTTAAGGAAAATACTCAGATGCTCTTTGGTGATGCCAAGGCCAATGTCAATGCCATCTTGGGCGAGCTGGCGGTTAGCGGTTCTGGCCAGAGCAAAAAAGAGCTGGCAACGACTGCTGCATAACGCTGGTGGTATTGATTATCTCCAAGTTCCCACCCGTAGCCCAGCACCGAGATTTCCGTACGGGGCTATGGGTGGGGAGCTTCTTCAACCTAATTATCGATAGCCTTTCTCTCGCAGTAGAGAATCGGCCCAAGCCAAATCTTCTTCGTCGAGGGGCAGCAGTGGATTTTGACTGTAGTCAATTGCCAAGTCATAGCTGGCGCGGTTGTAAAGCTGAGCCAATATCGGCTGCAAATCTACAATTGGCTCTGCATCGTCAGGCATCAGCGGTAGCGGAAACGCAGGGATAGGCGATCGCAGATTAAACGCATATAGATCTGCCTGGGGACGCTGACTGGCGCGGCTGACCAAAATTCCATAGAGATAAGCCTGATTTAATCCATACCGTGGTAGCGGTGCAAAGGCGCGGATTAGGTCAATCTCTACCAAATGAGTTGAGCTAGTCAAAATTTTGATCCGCTTGTCTTCGTACTGCCGCCGTCCGTTGCCAGGTCGCTTATTACTCGGTGAAATCAGCTCTAGTGTCGTTACTACTGTACCTGTGCCCACCTCTCGAACTTCTAAATAGCGCTCCTGAATCTCTTCTGGCATCGGCAGCTCAACTGTGATGGGAGCTACTAAGGTGGCGGCAGATTTAGATACGGGCGGATTCTGCTCCTGAGTGCGCAGTTTAAACACGGTTGCATCCGGTCGCCCTACCAGCAAATCTTCACGGGTATCTTCGTAAACTCGTTTTTCAATAGCAATCCGGTATTTTGGGCGCAGCTTTGGCCCCAGACTGTCAGCGATCGCCACTAGCAGTCGACTATGCACCTCCGGCCACAGATCAGGATGCTCTAAATAGGGATCCATACCGGGAAATGGGGACGACATCGATTTGTCTTCTCCAATCATCTGTAGATAGACAAGATGGGCAACTGCAAAAAATTGTCGGGCAAAAAAACAGCAGCGTGTTAGAACTTCAACTTATCAAATTTGAGCGGTATGCTTGAACCTAAGACCTAATTGCCACAACAGTCCGCCGAACGGTTTGAATGGGCTGTAAGTTAGATTGCTTTTATGCCAACAACTCCAGCCATACTGGGTGCGGAGAGTCATCTGACCAGAGCTATTTTAAATTGTTTATATGCTAACCATTCCAGCGATACTGGGTGGAGCGTGCAATCTGACCAAGATTATAAGTATTGATTGCCGATATCGCCGAGGCTTTGATGATGATTGCTGCTCTACCTGGATTCAAACTTTTATTTAGCGGGTCTCGCCCCGACGATATCGGGGTCGAAGGGGGCCGCCTTACGGCCTGTCCTAGCAGTCCTAACTGCGTCGTAAGCCAGGGCGAAGCAGATGCCGAACATGCGATCGCGCCTCTGCGCTACTCAGGGACGCCCGCAGAGGCAATGGACGCCCTTCGTCAGGTGGTCGAAAACCAGGCCAGAAGCGAAATTATTGAGCAAACCGACAACTACCTCTATGCCGAATTTACCAGCAAACTAATGGGCTTTGTCGATGATGTGGAATTCTATTTTCCGGCGGATGAACCAGGCGTTATTCACGTTCGGGCCGCGGCTCGACTAGGGCAGTCCGACTTGGGCGTCAATCGCAAGCGAATTGAGGCTATTCGCGCAGCATTGATTTAACCGTCAATGCCGTAGCGGGAGCCAGCAAAACGCCGTTGCGGTAGTGCCCGGTCGCTAGAATAATGCGGGCATTGTCTTCAACCGGCTGAATCACCGGGGCAGGCTGCCCCTGGGGACGAGGCCGCAGCCCCGACCACTGCTCAATTATGGTGCCCTGAGCCAGGGCAGGACAGTAGGCGATCGCCCCGTTTAGCACGGTCTGCAAGGAATCCGCTTTGGGGATAAGGCCGTCTATCGATATATCTGGTGCTTGAGGCGGAAATTCTACCGTTGCGCCAATCCAGTACTGATTCTTTCCGAGGGGGACCAGGTGGATATCGTTGCCGTTAACGACGGGCTGAAAGGTTTTCGGCAGTAGCGAAGAAGCGCACTGAATCTTTATGGCCTGCCCCAGTACCGGAATCATCGGCAGCGGCGACGGGCTCAGTAAACGGGAGCCCAAACCCGAGGCAATCACAATCCAATCGGCGGTGTCAGTGCCCTGGTCGGTTTGCAGGAGGGGATACTGAATAGCGCGAACATTGCAGTTTAGGTGAAACGTAACCCCCCGCTGCTGGGCCGCGGCGACGAGGGCCTGGGTAAACTGGGCCGGATGAATTTGACGATCCCTAGAAGAATAGACCGCGCCGCAGATTCCCGCTGGGTTGAGCAGGGGCAGGTGCTCCCTAAGCTGCTCCGGCGTCCACAGGGCTAGCGGATAGCCCTGCTCTTGACGAACGGTTTGCAGCTTTTCCCACTTGGGCCAGGTTGTTTCGTCGTAGATAAGGGAGACAATTCCGGCGCGGTTGTAGGGCACTGAGCGCCCCGTGGCGGCTTCTAGCTCATTTACTAGGGCGTCGTAGCGCTCTAGACTCGTTTGCCGGAGTCGCCAGTTGCGGCCTTTCACCTTCTGGCTAATGGCCGCCATCAAGACGCCCAACGCTGCTCCGGTTGACTCTTGAGCCGGCATCTGACGGTCAAACACGGTGACCTTTAGGTGAGGAACCTGGCTAAGCTCATAGGCGATCGCGGCTCCCACCACGCCACAGCCGATAACGGCAACTTTGGTTTCTATCACGGTTGCTGTGCTATCAAGACTGTCTCTACAGCCCCGGCTGCGGCAGCAGATCTAAGTACGCATCAAAGTCTTTAAGCGCTTCAATATACTGGCCAGCAGCAATGGCAGTATTGCGTTCATCAGCGGCC
>JBCDFX010000545.1:0-2962 GCA_039177155.1 Cyanobacteria bacterium P01_H01_bin.119 | reverse complement strand
GTTTTTCAAGGCCGCGATCGCCGCTTTGGCGGCCTCAAACAGCCTGCTCTCTCAGCATAACGATAAATTGCTGTCGGGGAAATAGACTTCTTGCCTAAAATCTGAGCACTTTATTAATTCTCAATTCTGAGAAACTGATATGCCTATTTGGCAGGGCGATATTTTATGCCATTTTTAATATTTTTGGGTTTGTTAATCGCTCTGATTTTTAGATTACTCCCTCCTTTAATTTTTGCCATCTTGATATTAATAGGCATAGGCCGGTTTCTCGCCTACATATACCAGAAAGTTCAAAGACCCTATTTCTTCGCGATTGTTTTTGCTCCTATCGTAAGTCCACGGGAGAAAATCGTAGTTTATCTGTATCGCTTGCCATAAAGTATAATAAAATCAGTATTTGCAGCTATTTATTCATATTCCTAATACAAAAAACAGATATAGAGAGTATAAATACTGAACTTTTTAATCTCTCCGGTTGCTTTTTGAAAATCAGGAAGTTTGGAGTAGGTCATTTGCTGAATTGACCGACTGAAAATCTTCCACTATCAAAAAGGTTGCTCTGGATGGATTACTTGAGCACGCGTCTTACGCTTGAGCAAAACGGCCTAAATTGCAAAATCTATGGAAACGAAGTTGAGATACATATTGTGGTCGAATCTCAAAGTACACCACCGCCAAATCAGACAGCTTATCTTGTGCGTCAAGTACTGAGGTCTGTCTTACAAGACAAGAACTGCACTGTGTATCTCTATGGCCGCTCCAGTCGGAAGTTTTTGTCTGATTGGAGGGTATGTCTGCACGATGCCAATGCCTCTAGCTTTAGCCCAGACAAGACGGGGGCTGGATGTTCAAAGCATATTGAAGAAACTACTACTCCGGCTCTAACGACGTTCAGTATGCCTAAAACCGCAGATAAAACCCAACGGTTTGCCTTAATTTATCTGCCAGCACCCGGAGAGCGGTTAAGCCATAGCTCTGCCCAACTGCTAGCGTCAGCGGCATAAATGCATAATTTTTGAAAGAAAGGTGATTGCCTGGGGATAAACGGGGTAAAGTATGCCGATATAGATTGCCCATCGTTCAAAGGTTTGAGGCTAAGGTATCGTGAGCGGAAGATTAGCGTATCCCGGACTGCTGTTGCTGCTGGCTGGAATCTTAGGCCCAGCGGCGGCAGGTTACGCGGCTGAGTTCCCGCCCTGTGCGCCGCCAAGCGCCAGCGAGTATCTGCTGTTGGTGCGCGGAGAATCTCAAGACGAGCGCGATCGCATTCAGGGGTTACTTCCCGCTAGCAGTACTGTCATGGTCTGCGACTATCTAGACGATGTAGTGGTCAGGGCCGGGGGGTTTACTGACCTAGAGACAGCCAATGCCTGGGCACAGTATATGAGCGATGTGGAGAGCTATCAGGCATTTGTGGCCCGTCCGCCAGTGGCTGAGCCAGCGCCACCGCCTTCGGAAGCAGTGCCCGATAATTCACCGGAGACTGCGGTCAACAGCGCCGCCTACAATCCACAGCCGTTGACTAGCACCTACGCTGTGCTGGTGGACTATTTTAATCAGCCTGAGGTCGCCTTTGACCTACAGCAGTCTATAGAGCAGCCCATTGGTCTGGTAGTTTATCGTCAGCGTCCCTATTTGCTGGTTAGCCAAACGACCGACGTGGCCTCGGCAGGGGAAACGCTGCAAATGCTCAGCGATCAAAATTTCACTGCGGTACTGGTGGATGGTCGTCAGGTGGTGGTGCTAACGCCGCAGGTGGCCTTTGAGAATCAATCCGCTGAGAATCAATCTGCTGAGAATTAATCTGGGCAGGGCGTTAAGCAAGTGCAATAGTTTGCTTGATAGTTGAACTAATAGGCGGGGGCGGTAAGGCACGCGATCGCAGCCCCCAACGCTGAACCCGCAATCACCTGTACAGGGGTATGGCCCAGGAGTTCTTTCAAGCGGTCTTCATTAAATTCGGGGTGCTCTCGAAAGAGTTCATCGATCATCTGATTGAGGATTCGAGCCTGCTTGCCAGCGGCCTGGCGAACCCCAGCGGCATCGTACATCACGATAATGGCAAAAATCGCCGTCGCGGCAAAAAAGGGACTGCTCCAGCCCAGGCTTTGCCCAACACCAAAAGATAGGGCTGTCACCACGGCTGAATGAGAGCTGGGCATTCCGCCAGTTTCCACCAGTACCCGCAGATTAACCTTGCCATAGCGAGCAAATTCAATAACAACTTTGAGTATTTGGGCGGCTAGGCAAGCCAACCCCGCCACTAACAACACCCGATTGTCCAGGATGCTACCAATGTCCTCCATGGATTTTTAGTCCCTCGTGTAAATGTGATATTGGTCTGCGTGATGAGTCTTTGCTAATGGGTGCGTGCCGTAATATAGTCGGCGATCGCCAGCAGCGGCTGATTGCGAGTATCAAACGACTCTAGATCTTGCTTTGCCTGCTCAACTAGCTGCTGCGCCTGTCGTTTAGACTCTTCTAATCCCCACAGACTGGGAAAGGTTGCCTTTTGAGCAGCGACATCTTTGCCAATGGACTTGCCGAGCTCTGCTTGGGTAGAGGTGATATCAAGGATGTCGTCCACAATTTGGAACGCTAGCCCAATATTTTGGGCATAGCTAGATAGTTTTTCTAACACCGCAGCATCGGCTCCCATTAGCATCGCTCCGGCGGTTACCGACACTTCCAGCAGGGCGGCAGTTTTGTGCCTATGGATAAAATTCAGCGTATCCACTGTGATATCGGCTTTGCCCTCGGACTCTAAATCGACTACCTGGCCCCCCACCAGCCCTGCCGCACCCACCGCTCGGCCCAAAGCCGCTACTACTTTTAATAAATTTTCTGCGGGAACAGTAGACTGAGTGGCAATAAACTCAAATGCATAGGACAGCAGGGCGTCACCGGCCAAAATCGCTACATCGTCGCCATAAACTTTGTGGTTGGTCAATTTGCCCCGACG
>JBCDFX010000544.1:0-2966 GCA_039177155.1 Cyanobacteria bacterium P01_H01_bin.119 | reverse complement strand
CGGAAATGGGGCTGGATGCCGCCGCCGACTTTGCCATTGAAAAAGCCACTGACGGCACCGACTGCGTTTGGATTAGCTTCGATATCGACTGTATTGATGCGGGCTTTGTGCCGGGGACAGGGTGGCCGGAGCCGGGCGGCCTTATGCCCCGAGAAGCCCTTTATCTGCTGAAGCGTATTATTCAATCAGCGCCCATCTGCGGCCTTGAGGTGGTAGAAGTCTCTCCCCCTTACGACATCAGCGATATAACAGCGCTATTGGCCACCCGCGTTATTTGCGACACAATGGCCCATCTGGTGATTTCGGGGCAGTTGCCGCGATCGCAGCCGCCAGCCTATATTCACGGCGATGCCAATATGGCCGTCGATCAGCCCTGGGAGTAGCCATGCATGAAACAGATATGACCCGGGCACTGATTTTAACGGTAGAAGACTGGTGGGCGGCTCAGCCGGAGCGACCCCAGATTGCCCGCATTCATTTAACGGTGGGGGCCTTTACCTGCGTAGAGCCCGCCAGCCTGCAATTTGCCTTTGAGGTGCAGACCCAGGGCACTTTTTTGCAGGGGGTGGTGCTGGCGATCGCCGAAACGCCCCTAATCGCCTTTTGCCATCCCTGCCAGCAATCCTACCGCCCGGAGCTGGGCCGCCAGTATGCTTGCCCCACCTGCCATCACCCCATGGAGGATATTCGCTCCGGGCGGGAGTTAAAAATTGATCGAATTGAATATACGCCTGCTGATGCGGCTGTTTCTACGGCTGTCGCCTTTTAGCCTGTGAGTCTTTCCATTTCTGCCGTTGTTTTACCCGCCATGCACCAAACCGTTGACGCTGCCCTCGGGATTAATCTGCTTCAGGCCAACCAAGACGGCGCCGACCACAATCGGGCCCACTTTGACCGCTGGGGAATCACCTGCCTCAATCTGATGAGCAGTCCGGGCGCTGGCAAAACGGCCCTGCTGGAGAAGACCCTGGCCGCGATCGCGCCAGAGTTAACCATCGCCGTGATTGAAGGCGATATGACCACCGAGCTAGACGCCGATCGGCTGCGGCAGTACGGCGTCCCTGTGATTGCCATCAATACGGGCCGCGCCTGCCACCTGGATGCGCGTATGGTGGCCGGCGGCATCCACCAGCTAGAGCGAGACTATCGTCCGGTTGACTTTGACCTGGTCTTGGTCGAAAACGTGGGTAACTTGGTGTGCCCGGCTGAGTTTGAAGTGGGGGAACATGCCAAAGTTGCCCTGCTCAGCATCCCCGAAGGAGAAGATAAGCCGCTGAAATATCCGGTGATGTTTCGAGAGGCGGATGTGCTGCTGCTCACCAAAATCGATTTAGCCCCCTATTTAGAGGTTGATCTCGCTCAAATCGAGGCCAATATCCGCCAAATTAATCCCCATGTCACTGTAATTCCCGTATCGATTAAGACAGGCGAGGGGCTAGAGACATGGTTTGATTGGGTGCGATCCCAGGTTAGACAACCGTCGGCGGCAAGCGCTAAACCCTAGCTGCTAATGGGCTCAGGCAGCGTCGCCGCTCCTGAGCAAACTGCTGACTAGACCATTGCTGAGGCCATCACTCGGATGATTGCTAGCCCGGTCAGACTCATTGAGATAAGGAGAAACCATGAAACGTCGTTCCCTGTTGCCAACCTTACTGGCTTTTGTCTTCACCCTGCTGATTACCGTGGGCTGTGGCGGCCCCGATACGGTAGAGACCCCCACCGGGGAGGATGCCGCTACCGCCCCAGAAACCGAGACCGTCGCCAGCGGTGAGCCGATTCAAATGGGCTACAGCAGTTGGGCCGGCTGGTGGCCTTGGGCGATCGCCGAAGAGGAAGGCCTGTTTGAGCAAAACGGTGCCAATGTGGAACTGATCTGGTTTGACGGCTACCTGGCATCTATGGAAGCATTGGCCTCCGGTCAGCTCGATGCCAACTGCCAGACCCTAAACGACACCATTTCCTTTGCCGATGCTGCCGTCAACGGGGAAGTGGCCGTCTTGGTCAACGACAACTCTGCGGGCAACGACAAGGTGATTGTGGCCGAAGAGATTAGCAGCATCGAAGATATGCCCGGTAAAACCGTCGCCTTAGAAGAAGGCGTTGTGGGTGACTTCTTGCTCTCCCTGGCGTTAGAGGACGCCGGGCTAAGCCGCGACGATGTCACCATCGAAAATCTTGAAACCGGAGCTGCCGCCACCGCCTTTGCCGCGGAGCAGGTGGATGCCTTTGCCGGTTGGGTGCCCTTCTGGGAAACCGCCCTAACCCGTGAGGGCAGTAAAGAGCTGACCAGCTCCGCCGAATTTCCAGGGGCGATTCCCGATTTGCTGGTGGTGAGTGAAACCCTGCGCGATGAGCAGCCCGAACAGGTGCAGGCCCTAGTGAATACCTGGTTTGATATCCGAGCCTTTATGGAAGAAAATCCGGAGCGGGCCAACGAAATTATGGCCGCCCGTGCCAGCGTCAGCACAGAAGAATTTGACAAGTACCTGGCCGGGACTCGGTTTTTCACCCTAGAGGAAAACCTAGAAGCCTTTCAGCCCGGTGAGGATATGACCGCTATGCCCTACGCCGCTGAGCAAATGACTGATTTTATGGTGGGCGTGGGCTTTATTCCAGAAGCGCCTGATTTGACTGCTATTCTGGACGATCAGTTTGTTCAAGCCTATGCCGATGCCGCCTAGGGCGCACTATCCGCTCGTTGCAGACAGGAACCCCTATTAATTACAGCCGTGGCTGCACCCTCTAATCTCACTTCTGCTTCCCCTGCTGTGCCCGTCCTGGGGCTAAAGCCAACGGTGTTTTGGCGCATTGGTGAAGATATTCCAAAGCGCTTAAATCTTTTGCTGATGGGGCTTTCGGTCGCGATCCCATTTGGGCTTTGGTGGATAATCGCAGCCTCAAACTGGGTAGATGACCGATTCTTACCGTCTCCTGTGCAGGTGGCCTGGGCGCTGTGGGGCCTGTGG
>JBCDFX010000543.1:0-2975 GCA_039177155.1 Cyanobacteria bacterium P01_H01_bin.119 | reverse complement strand
TTATCCGGGTCCAAAATATCCGACTCAACTTTGGGGTTTAAATCCTGTCCGGTCTCTACTGCATCTTCTAAAGATTCGATACCTGTCTCTGCCCAAAGCGTAACGGGTAGCCCGGCCCCCTTTAGCCCTTTCAAAATTCGGTCTGGGGTTTCAGGAAACAGCACAAACAGCGGATAAGTCGCATCTGCCCCTTCATTTAAGAGGTGACGATAGCGCAGGGGCATCAGCCATTCGTAACCGCGATCGAGCAAAATCTGAGTCTGCCGCCAGCGGTTGAGCAAATCCGAAAAATCTTCATGGGGACGGTGGATCAAGATAAAGACTTCCACCCCCGTTTTAATTTTCCACTCCGGGTCGCACATCAGCAGTACCAAGTCGCTGGGCAGGGACACCACTTTCCCAGATGTTGCAGCCGTTCCGGCATTGAGCGGGGCAATGGGCTGGCGCACCCGAATATTGGGCAGCGGAATCGGCACAATGCTTTCGGCAGGGCGTCGCATGCTGGGCAGCAGCTCTAAATAAGACCGGTAGCCTTTAAGGATCTCAATAGCGCCTCGATAGTGGCAACAGTAGGCGAGTAGCGCTTCGTACTGACTCTGCTTAACCGACATAACCTGACAATTTTGACAATAACGTCTCTATTGTAGCGATGCTCATATTTGGTCTAAAGGCATCTTTGACGAGAATCTGGGGCGAGAATCTGGGGTAAGACTCTGGGGCGAGACTTTAGTCGCTAAATCGGGCATGCTGACAGCGGGAGCGGAAAGATTGCCTTGACCCGTGTTGATAGAGGACGCATTGATAACGGGCTGATCAGCCGCTTATTCACCCTTATGGCAGCATTTAGACCAAAAACCGTTACCATCCACAGCCAAATTTATGACGGCAGGCCGCGATCGCCCTATCTTCGGCTGCTCTTGCCCATTGCCCGACTCAAACAGCTTTTTCAAATTGCCTACGATTTGCTGCTGTCTCTGCTTTGGCGGGAGTTCACCACTCGGCATCAAGTCGAACGAATGTTGATACCCGTTATCCTAGTTGCCTTTGGCAGTCTGTCACTGCTGGTGTACTACAGCCGGGACTATGACCTGCCTATTTTTGCGGCGCTGCTGGCGATATGGAGCTTAGATGTCTATCTAGCCCGTCGCCAGTACGCCCAGGGAGAGCCACACCACCGGCTCACTCTAAAAGTTGAGGCCGACCAAGCCAATCTTCAGCTTGATGAGAGTAACGGGCGTCAGCGCCGTAGCCAGTTTATGCGGACTCAGGTATTGCAGCTCGAAATTAGGCAGGCAGCCGTGCGCGGGGGTATCTTTCGTGAGCGGTTGGGCTGGGTGTGGCGAGTCTATTTGGTGCTTCGCGATCGCAGTCAATGCCTCGTCTATGAAAAGCAACAGGCGATCGCAGCCTTTCGCGGCGCTAAGCAGCTCTCCCGTCAGTTTTTTGATGCGCCAATTATCTTTATCGACAGCGAAGGCATCAGCGAAGGACTAGGCGGCTACGCTGCAGAATACCTTAGCGACGACCTAAAGGCGCAAATCCAAACGAGCCATCCTGATACCCTAATTTTTGACGCTGCTCTCGATCAGTGGCATCTCCGCACCCGATGGCGGCTGAAAAGTTTTGTCCAGATGGTCGGCGAAATTGTTCAAAAGTCGGGCTTTCTACTTTTTCTGGTGATATTGGCGAACGTAATGGCCTTTGTGGGCAGCATTCTGCATGCCACGGTGATCACCTCTTTTGCCCAACCCATCGACGCTGACCTTGTGCTAAACACGGTGGGCTTTGAGCTTGATTTGCCAGACTTAATTGAGGGACTTTTTGCCTTAGCCCTGATTGTCTTTCGGGGGGTGCGCATCAGTCAGGAAAAACGGGTGTGGATAACGCCTGAGCAGACCACAGTTTACCTCGACCGTCGTCAGCGACAGCTTCAGACCCAAGCGATCGAAACAGCAGTGTATATTAAATCTCCGCGTCCCTGCCTGCTGATGTGCGATCGCCAAAGTGAAATCCTTCTAGATGGACTTCAAAGTGAACGGGAGTTCCGGGCCTTATTGGTCTTGCTAGAGACGGGCATCGCCCACTTTCGAGGGGCCAGTGCTCAAGCCGGGCCATCCCTTGAAGAGACAGGTGATTCAGGGCAATTAGCCTAAACCTTACCCTGAGCCAGTAGTGGCAGGTCTGCCTGCCGTTGATTCAGAGCAAGTCGGTAGGTGCAGCATCACCGGCAAGCGCCCGCCAAACCGCCCATCGGTCCGCCCATCAAAGCAAAGCTGCGTTGGGCAAACGGCAGGGGATCGCGGCTGCGGTGACGCAGTATCAGTTGGAAGGTGATGAGATCGGCTAACGACTCAAACCCCTGGTGAGGGTTCAGTTGCCACGGGCCTAGGGGTAGGTAAACTGGGAAATCTATCAAAACAAACACTTTAAACGAGGCGAGTTTTCTATGGAATTTAACAAATTTAGTCTCTCAAGAAATCATCTCATCCAATAATTCCCTTGCGGGCCTAGCCCGCTTTACTCTTTCACCAATACATGCCAGCTTTGAATAGGAAGGAAGACAGATGTCATCTGAAAAAATGCATATTTCTTGTCCTTCATACCTCCTTGAAGCGTTGTATCTTAAACTATAAATAAATGACTTTCTATTCGGATATTCACGAAGTATTTCCACTGATTTATCATAGGAAACCATCCACTTATGCTTTATTCGAGTCTGAATAATCTTTGCTATTCTTGAGTGATCTTCTTCACTATATGAGTTCAAATATAGCCTGCTTGCTTTCTTATAATATGGAGGATCACAGTAAACTAGAGTTTTGTTTGGAAGTCCACTAATATGCTCTAGGATAAATTTTTCGGCATCCCAATTATGCAGGAATATCTTGTCGTGCTGGCTTGCAATAGCTTCTACTCGCCTTATCAACTCTTTTCTTGAAAATCGAGCATCCATTTTCCATTTGCCTATCTGATTA
>JBCDFX010000542.1:0-2980 GCA_039177155.1 Cyanobacteria bacterium P01_H01_bin.119 | reverse complement strand
GCCCCAACTGCTGGAGATATCGCCCGATCTGATTCGCCTGCCCATTCAGCTCTCGGTAAGTCAGCCGGATCTGGCGCCAAACAGCGGCAGGCCGATCCGGTGTCTGAGCCACCTGGGCTTCAAAGAGCTGACTAATGGTCTGCTGCAGCGGATAGGCTCCAGTGGATGCCACTGGGGGTGAGTTAAACGCCAGCTGTCGCTCCTGGTCAGCGGCCTTGAGGAAGGCGATATCTTCAACGGGAATTGTCGGCTGGTAAACCACACTCTCGATGCCGTTAACGCAGCAGCGAGCCAGCTGTTGGATGGTGCCTGCGGTAAATAGGGCATCGCTATAGTCGATGCGACCCCTGATGCAACCGCCCTCAATTGCAAAAGCAACGGTCAAACTGGTTTTCAGATCGGCGATCGCGGCGGCACTGTGAATATTTTCGAGCAAGACCACCACATCAAACAGCAGCGGGCGCTTAGGCTGAGAGCCGCCAATCTGAGCATAGAGCGCCTCAAGGGGATAAGTTTGATGCAGATATACATCAATCAGATTGGCTTTAGTCTGCAGCAGAACATCCTTAAAGCTTGAGCCGCCCACAATCTGACCGCGCAGCGGCAGCGCCACATTGCCCGGCTCCCCTGCCCCAGTGGCATAGGCCGGAACGCCCACAATAAAGTCTAAGCGGCGCGTATATCGAGTCAGCAAGGTGCTAACCACCGACAGCAGCAGCACATACACCGAGAGATCTGATCCACGGGCCAAATTGATCACAGCCCGTGAAACCGCCCCGTCTAGCTCAAATTCAACGGACTGATTTTTATTGCCCCCCGTATTGCCCCCCGGATGGCTTCCCTCGTTTTGAGCACCGACAAAATCGGTAATCAGCGCGGTTTCGGGCAGTTCTCCCTGAAGCTGATTGAGCCAGTAAATTTTTTCTGAAAATAAGCGGCTTGCGCTTGGAGCATCTGTAGTTGTTGCCAGCATTCCCAAATTCCTATCTGCCAGGTTCTAATCGGACGGATGAGCGCCATGGGCGACGCACTCACCCAGCGCCTGTTTAATCAGCTCACAGCCCTTCTGCAAAATCGGCATTTCAATGGAGAGGGGCGGCAAAATTTTCAGCACCGTATCGTTGCGGCCCACCCGTTCCACAATCACGCCCAGCTCAAAACATCGTGAGGCGACCTGTTTAGCCAAAGCGCCACCGCCGCAGCCTGCTAGGTCAATGCCCCAAATCATGCCCAGTCCCCGGGTCTCAATGCCTGGCGCAATGGGGGCAATATCGGTTTCTAAAAACGTCTGTAAAAACGCTGCTTTGACCTCGACTTCTTTTTCAAGATCCGTGTGTTCTCGATACTCCAAGGCCGCCGTACCGCCCACAAACGCGAGCTGATTCCCCCTAAAGGTGCCCGTGTGTTCAGCCGGTTGCCAGGCGTCTAGCTCCGGCTTCATCAACAGCAGCGACATGGGAAATCCATAACCGCTAATAGACTTTGACAGAATCACCATGTCGGGCACAATATCGGCCCGCTCAAAGGAAAAGAATCTCCCGGTTCTGCCGCAGCCCACCTGAATATCGTCGCAGATCAGCAAAATATCGTGTCGGTCGCACAGCCGCCGCAGCCGCTGCATCCACTCCACGGGTGCCACCACAATGCCCCCCTCAGCCTGCACCGTTTCAAAAATAATGGCGGCGGGTTTTTCAATGCCAGAGCTGGCGTCATCTAGAACCGACTCGATATAGGCGATGGTATCGATGGTTTGCATAAAGCCGTAGGGATAGGGCATAAATGCCACCTGGCTCGCCGTCCCCAAGGTGCCCTCGCGAATGGCCGTGTTGCCGGTAACCGACAAGCTGCCCAGGGTCATGCCGTGATAAGCCCCCATAAACGAAAAAATACCGGCCCGTTTTGTAATCTTTCGCGCCAGTTTAAGGGCGGCCTCCACCGCATTGGTGCCCGTAGGCCCACAAAATTGAATGCGATAGTCCAGCTTTCTGGGGGCCAATATGCTTTGGGAAAACTGCGTTAAAAACCGCTCTTTGGCTGAGGTGTGCAGATCAAGGCCGTGGGTAATGGCATCGGCCTCCAGATAGCGAATCACCTGCTGCTTGATGTAATCATTGTTGTGGCCGTAGTTGAGGGCACCGGCACCGGCCAAAAAGTCAATATAGTCTTGGCCTGATTCAGAATAAACAATGGCGTCTTTCGCCCGATGAAAAACCATTGGAAAGCTACGGCAGTAGCTTTTAACGTTAGATTCCAGCTCGTCAAAAATGTTCATGGTGTGGGATGTTCATGGTGTGGGCTGTTCATGATATTGGAGAGTAAATGACGGTTTACGGCTCAGTCCGTGAGCTTGAAGCCAAGCCCGCCGACAAAATCTAGGGGCTTATTCGCTCAGCGCCAGCTCAAAGTCAAAGGCCATCTCGGTCGATAGCGTCCGGGCAAGCTGCCGCTGGGCAGCGCTCAGAAGCTGTAAATCTTGAAGCTGAGCATTGGGATGGGTGGCCATGGCCTGCAGCAGCAACTCAAAATGATGCAGAATACCGCTGATGGTGGCGGCCTCAAAGCGGCGGCAGTCGTAGTTGATGCCCAAAGACAGCCTGGGGCCAGGGTGACCAATGACATTTAGGGGATAGTTGGTCTTGTAGAAACCGGTAAAGTTCTCGAAAGTCAGGTCGGCATCTTCGGAGCCGCTGGCCTCGGGGGAGGGGTAGTTTTCAAACACCACAATGCTCTCAAACAAAGCGGTGCCTCGCGGCACCTGACTCCAGCCCTGCACCTCAGTCAAGGGACTGTATTCGTACTGGCGCAGGTCGACTAGCTGCTGTTGCAGTTGACTCAGCCAGGGCAGCAGCGCCTGAGACGGGATTACCTCAACGCAAACGGGCAGGGTATTGATAAACACGCCGACCATAGATTCTGTACCCGGCAGATCCACCGGACGCCCGGAAACACCGCAGCCGTAAACCACCTGCTCTTCACCGCT
>JBCDFX010000541.1:0-2984 GCA_039177155.1 Cyanobacteria bacterium P01_H01_bin.119 | reverse complement strand
GTATGGAAGTCCCTCAGAATCGCCAAAAGCCTTTGCTGGCAATACTTATAAATATTCTGAGCATCTTACATTTGATTTATCTTAATGGTATACCTGATAGGCTAACCCCAAATTTTGTCATTAGCATTTTCTGGAAAAGCAACTACTCCTACTATTACAAGAAATGCCTGGCGCTGCTGCGGCCGAGCAGGTTGATCGCCATTGACAATGTGCTGTAGTTAGTTATGACCAAAAAACGGGAAACCAACCCCAAGAGTCAGCAGAAACTCTCGCATATGGGCAACGCAACTCCTTAAGAATCAGTCTGAGTTCGTAATAAAGAACAAGCAGCACATTGGCTTTAGTGCTTTAAGCTCAACCCTGCTAATCATCTAGATTTGATGTAAACCCCTAATAAAAATTATTTACAAATGGGCAAATCAACAAAGCCCCTACAGGGAGGTTAGAGCACCCTTACAGCATTAATCAATTTGCAAAATCATCAGCATTTCAGTGAGATCTAAAGTCTACAAAACGTAACCCTAGTCCAAATAAATCTTATCTGGAGTACCTGGGAAATCCCATATCTATATTTACGCGACAGCCTGGGGGTAAATCGTCCCGAAACGGATTTATTTCGTCCCGAAACGGATTTATTTCATCCTTAAACGGATAATTTGTAGGTCTTGCCGCTTGGCGAAAAAGCTTTAATGTAGGCCTGCTGCTGCTCGTAACGATCGCGATCGCTTTTTTATTGCACCGGCCTTGAGCTGGGATATTAGCGATCGCAGCAATCTCACCCTGGTAATGGAGTTTCTGGATGAGAAAATTCCCTTCGATGTCGGGCTGCCCGTGATTGGTACGAGCGTGGTGGATGTGTCCCGCGATCGCATTCAAGGGGAACTAGATGACTTTACCCGCAGCGAATCTCTTACCTTAGGCTATGACTTTACCCACGAATTCAGCGAAAATTGGACACTTAACCACGGCTTTCGCATCGCTGCAACGCATAAAAGCACTCCAAACCAGGCTTTCAGATTGCTCTATGGGGTAGGATTTGAGGGCTCTGCTATTCTAATGGGAATAAATCTTATTAATCACCCCAACTACAGGCGGCCATGGCGATCAGGCTAACGGATCAGGACTATATGGAGTTGGCAGCGCAAGCCCAGCAGGTTCATCGGGTATCGGAGTTCTGCCTTCAGCACGGGCCGCCAGCGATATTTGGAGTTGGACAAACGCTCCATATACGGCTAAGAGATGGGCTCGCTATCGACATCATTCAGGGACAGCTCCAGCAGCCTTTGCAGATCATAAAGGGTCATTCAGAGCAGTTTCCGTTGACGGCCAAATTTTATTTATCCGGGACCTCTAGGGTTAAAGCGAAACATGTTCCTGAGTCGCTTGCAGACTATGAAGAAGCTGGCGGACACAGCTATCTCTATTGGCTACCCGAGATGAGCGAAGTCGAAGAGTGGCAGCCCCATAAATACACTCAGATGGTTATGGTCTATGCCAATTTGGAGTATTTTCAAACCTTTAGCGCCACTAATAATGGCCTACCGCGATCGCTCCAAAGCTTAACCCAGGCTGGGCGGTTTCATCAGCCTATGGGCAAAATGACCCTGGCGATGAACCAGGTGGTGCGGCAAATTCTAGGCTGCCCCTATCAGGGCGTAACGCAGCAGATTTATTTGGAATGTAAGGCGCTGGAGCTGATAGCCCTACAGTTTTCGGATTTAGAAGCAGATGCTACCATATCCAACCCGTCGCGACTGAGCGCAGAAGATTTAGATCGGGTGCAGTACGCCCGCGAGCTACTGGTGCAGCATTTGGAGAATCCGCCATCCCCAATAGCGCTGTCTCACCGAGTTGGCTTAAGCAGTCGCAAACTTAAGCAGGGCTTTCAGGCGCTATTTGGGACGACGGTGTTTGGCTATCTCGGCAGCTATCGTATGGAGCAGGCTAAATTGCTGCTGCGCCAATCGAATGTCACCGTGGCTGAGGTTGCAGCTCAGGTAGGCTACCGCAACCCAGAAGCATTTAGCACAGCGTTTCGGCGAAAGTTTGCGGTCAGCCCTAAAGCCTACCAGCTTAATCAACGTCGGTAGCACCCAAAAAGTCTCTAGCGCAAAGAAAAAACGTCGCTCTTACAAAGGTGGCGCTTCCCTTGCCCCCCTATGATGCTCTCACCCGGCTGCTAAGAAGGGTTTGCATTAGCAAACTTTTTAGTTGGGGTGATGTGTGATGTGGGTGAAATGGCATGGCAAAACGAGCATATGGCTTGTCTTGGACAGTTTGGATGGGGGCGGCGGCCCTAGCAGCAGTGGAACCGGCTCTGGCAGAAACATTGACGCCGCTGCCGGAGGGCAACCCAGCCGCAATTGAGTCTACTGAAGCTTCTCTTTCGGCAGCAGCACAGGAAGACTCTGCTGTAGATAGCTCCTCTGGCACTTCCTCTGGCACCTCCCGACCTGCTGCAGACGCGGTAGACGAAAATCGTGAGGCCGGAGGGGATTCTGCCACTGAAATTCCCCAAGCTCAGCCCGTCGCTATTACCAATATCCAAATCGAGCCTACAGCGGATGGGTTTAGCCTGCGGCTGGAAGCCAGCGGTGAACTCACTGAGCCAGAAACCTCGGTGACGGGAAATGCCGCGATCGCCGATCTCTCCAATGCAGTGCTGCAACTGTCAGATGGGGATGAATTCTTTGTTAGCGACCCGGTTGAAGGTATTTCACTGATTGATGTTAGCGCGTTGCCCGATAATCAGGTGCGTATTGCCATTACCGGCATCAATGCCCCGCCTACCGTCACCATCAGCGTCGGTACTGCTGGCTTGGTTGTCAGCGGTGCGCCGGGAGATCCGGCGGCTCAGGCTCTTGATGATGAGACGATTCAGATTATCGTCACTGGGGAAAATGAAGATGACTATTTCGTCCCTAATGCCAGCACCGCTACCCGCACCGATACGCGGATTTTAGATATCCCCCAGGCGATTCAGG
>JBCDFX010000540.1:0-2992 GCA_039177155.1 Cyanobacteria bacterium P01_H01_bin.119 | reverse complement strand
TGCGGCAAATTCTATGGTTGTCTGTTTTTGCGTCTGGGATAGACAAATTCGCGAGTAGCGTAGATTCCTTTATTAGGTTTTGTGTTCAATCCAGTAATAGAAAAAGGTGATTTCACTCATGATCCAAGTGAAATATCATAAGGCTCTTTGAAGATGGTTACTGAACAAACAGAATATGTAACTTTATATTCATTATCATCATCACCGTAGTCATCTTCTTCAGCGTAAATATATATTCCAAGCTCTCGACTGAGGATCTCGTAACATATGATTTCAGTATGCAGATCAATAGATGATAGCTGTTCACCTAACACTTCAATTGATTCTCCAGAAAAAAGCTCGCGGTCTTGAAAAATTGGATTTGCAGGATGAGTAAGTATAACGGCGATGCAATTTTCGCCTGTTATATTGTTGTAGCATATTTGTAATCCTAAATCAGGGAAGTCCTCCCATAAACCTTCGTGATATATCGGACGGAATGAGCTCCCTTCTACACCAAGAGCCTCTCTTATCTGAGATTGTGACATTCCTAGCCTGACAGGACCAACTCTATCTTTGGGAATTATTTCAAAATTCATAGTTTAAAAATCCCTATGTCACGTATGGATTAGGTACGAATAAACTCCGATTTCCGAGTATTTTTCAGAGCTTGTAATAGGGGACAGCAATTATTTCAGGCTTTTGAGAAACTCATCAACCGCATCAAATTGGTCGTGGTATATGACGTAGCGACAAAAAATATCCAGCGGCAAATCCGGCAACAAGACACTGCTCTCAACAGGTTCATAACTGCTGTTGTCGGCCTTTAAGTGATAAAGCTTAAGTACACCATCCTCCCAAAACCACACCTCAGCCACGCCGAGCCGCCGATAGCCTTCTAGCTTGTCGATGCCGCCGCTAGTTACCACAACTTCGATCGCCAGATCAGGATATGGTTTGCGATCGCCAATATTGTAGGACTCATCCGGTTCGCTACGGGCCCCCAATGAAGCATCGCCCAAGGAGGGCCCACCCCGACCATAAAACCGAATCCCCTGCGATCGCAGATAGGCCTCTAACAGCATTCGCAGAATGGTTTTGAAGTCCTCGTGTTCTTGGCTTATGGGCATGATTTCTAACGCCCTATCGAGATACCGAAACTTGACGCCAGGCACAGAGTCAAAGGCTTGGTCAATCCCCTCAAATTGCTGCCAACTAATGTTGGGGAAAACATGGGCCTCGCGGATGTGTGGGAAGAGCAGTTGTGCCGTCATAGCGATGCTGCATAGTTTGGCTAATGTCTCATCTTATCTTGATAGTGCGATCGGCCCTCACCATAGGCAAAGTCACAGCAATGCTACTTTACCCGAAGCGTTGCTGTGACTTAAGCGATCTAATCGGTTGTGGTTGTTATAGAGACGGTCTATCGTCACCGTCTAATCAACTCAATCAGCTAAATTTTCTTAACCAATAGCAGCCTCCTTACCAGCACATCCTATACATTTGCAGACATATCAACATTTGTAGATATATCTACATTTACAGGTTGATTACTTTGCCTGCAGATAAATTTTTCGCACTACAAACTCAGGATGAAATAAACTGGCTGACTAACGCTAAAGCTATATATCTCTTGCATTAATCCACTCGGAAAGCGGTTCACCATCAAAGGGTTGAACCCCCGTATCAGGGTACTGATCGTCCGCTGGGCTAAAGATTCGGCCAAAAGCTTCTAATAAATATTGAGCTGCGTTGTTAAAGGTTTGAGCAATCTTCATAATTGTGACCTCTTAAATTAGAAAACAGCTAACACTTTCATCCTAAATGAGGTGGCGCAGTGCTGATAAGCTTCGCTAATATTCTTCATAGAGTGCCGTTAATATTGTCGCTGAAGTATTAAGTAGTCTTGCTCAAATTCAAAGATTATTGAGCCGCAATTTTTTCGCCCCAAAAGTAAATATTAAAGCCGGGGGTGCAGCGCGTTTGAAGCCAGTGAAATTCGGTTAAGAAACCAGAACCTATCAGGAAACCCGGCTGAGACTTTGAAGATCTCCTTGGGCATACTCAATTAAACAGAGATGTCCGTATTGGTTTGATCTGTTTTTATTTTTGGAGCGTTTCTAAACCCAAACTATGGCACGTCTTAGCGATCGCGCCTTCACCCTGCTGGCTGCGGAAGTCAAGCGTTTATCCCCGTCTCCTCTAGAGCAGGCTCGCCGCAGTATTGTGCTGCGACGATTGGAAAAATTTCGGCTGCAAGAGGGACCTCCCCTTACCGAAGCCGATATTCGCGAGGCCGTAATCGATATCTTTCCAGAGTTTAGCGCCAAGGTTATTCGCCAAGCCGCCCGCGCCAATCGCCGCGCCGATCAAAAACGCAAGCTTGGCATTTTGGGCACCGCTGCCGTGGGAGTTGCCGCGATCGCAGGCGGCATCTGGGTGCTTAACCTGCCGTACCCAATGATTCGCATTCCCGTGTCCCGCACGGCTCCAATTCTTTTGCTGCCCAGCTTTATCAGCATGGATAGCAACTATCGCCAGGCTACCTCCCTGGTAGAACAGTCCGATCAATTAATTAATAACGCCACAAGCCCCCAGGATATTGAACTAGGGGCCGAAAAAGTCGCTGCAGCCCAAAAGCGCTTAGATCGTCTGCCCGTATGGTTTTTGGGCTACTACCCCCGCGCCTACTGCACCTGGGTTACCTGTAGCTGGCGCTTTACCTATGACGAATTTGAGTCGGCCCGCAAAGCCATTGGCCGCATGGAAGCCAAAGTGTTTCAAGAAACCAATGCCCAGACTACATTAGAGGCAGGTGTGGCCCAGGTAGAAGCAGCAAAACAGGTCCATGCAACCGCCACCACGCTCCAGGCAGAGCAATCTGCCCTAGGGGATTGGCAAGCCGGCATGGATAAGCTGGCGGAAATCTCGCCTGATACCTACGCAGGCAAAAATGCGCAAACTAAGCTGCAAGCCTATCAGCGCGACTATCAGCAGGTCGCCGGCATCGCCG
>JBCDFX010000539.1:0-2994 GCA_039177155.1 Cyanobacteria bacterium P01_H01_bin.119 | reverse complement strand
TCGACTAAAGGCTGTATCTCTGGAGGCACGATGATGGCTTATATTCAAATCACTCAGCCGCGCCATGTGGCCCTAATGGTTCGTGATTTAGATGCCGCCGATTGGTTCTACGGCAAAGTGTTGGGGCTGCCAAAGTGCGATCGCCCGTTGAATTTCCCCGGCATTTGGTATGAAGTGGGCTCATTTCAACTGCATGTGATGGTGCACGCTGACGCTCAGCCGCCCCTTTACAATCTGCAAAAGTGGGGACGCAATGCTCATATTGCCTTCGCCATCAAAGACTTGTCGGCGGCTAAAACTGCGCTTTCAGCAGCTGGCATCACGTTTCAAATGAGCGCGTCAGGACGCCCAGCATTGTTTGTGCGCGATCCAGACGGCAATGTGATTGAATTGAGCGAAAGCTGACGTTAGATCTGTATATAGGCTTGGGCAGACTGTATCATGTGGCTGATTATCGCAGCCCAAACCCCGCTGTTGAGCTTAAAGCATTTGGCTTAAACAGTTGCCCCCTTTATCTTTATCCCGCTTGTAAACGGACTTTAAGATTCCATGATTGCTGATACCTCTGCTACCCGCACCCAGCGCAAGTCCAAAAAGGCTCGTATGTTGGTGGTTGACGATGAGCCAGACAACCTAGATTTGCTCTACCGTACGTTTCGTCGTCACTTTAACGTGCTGCGGGCTAAAAGCGGTGTGGAAGCCCTGGAGCTTTTGTCCAGCGAGGGAGAGGTGGCCGTCATTATCTCGGATCAGCGGATGCCGGAGATGAAAGGAACCGAGTTCCTTAGTAAAACCGTTCCTGAATTTCCCGATACGGTGCGGATTATTCTGACTGGTTTTACCGATGTAGAAGATTTAGTCGATGCCATCAATGCAGGGCAAGTTTATCGCTACATTACCAAGCCCTGGGATCCTGAAGAGCTTAAGGGCGTGGTCGATCGCGCTGTAGAAACCTATGACCTGCTAAAGCAGCGCACCGAAGAAATCCAGCGTGCCCAAGCCCAAAGCGCCCTAATGGAAACCATCTTTGAGCTATCCGAGCAGGCTGCCAGTATTGATGCGACCCTGACGCCCCTGGCGGCGGCTTTCAGTGAGAATTTGTCGGCCAATAGCTGCATTTTTCAACTGGTTAAGGCGGGAGAGCTAACGCCAGCGTTTGGTTCAGTAGGCTCACCAAATATCACTGCAGAGAGCCTAGCCGACAACAGCCTGGTGCAAACCGCGATCGCTGAGAAAACGCCCCAAATTAATACCAACGCAGGGGCAGATGAAGGCTTAGCTGCAACCGCCCTATATCAGGCTGAAGGCATTGAGGCTCAGGCGGTGATTCCGGTAGTCTTTCGCGGCGAAGTGCTGGCCGTGCTCTCTCTCCACTGGCAGGAACCCCACGAGCTGCTAGAAAATGCCATAGCGCTGCTGGCGATGCCGATTTATCAGGTTGCATTGATGCTAACCTGCGTGCGGTCGATGGCTACTTTGGCGGTATAACCTGACGATATAACTTGGCGGCATAATTGAGAGAGCGGCGCAAATCTGCCGCTGCACTCTTAACTAAGCTGTTAATCCGACCAAATGCCTGTGTCTGAATCCGCCAGCGATCGCACCCCGTCTTCGAGGCAATCTGCGTCCGAGCCTTCTGTTTTAGCGGATCAAGCCGTCCCTACCGATCAAACTGTGCGCCAACTGTTTGATCGGATCGCTCCAGTGTATGACGAGTTCAATCAGCGGCTGAGTTTTGGCCTGCATACGATTTGGAAGCAGATGACCGTTGACTGGAGCGGTGTTCAGCCTGGCGATCGCTGTTTGGATCTTTGCTGCGGTAGCGGGGATATTGCCCTGCTGCTGGCTCGCCGCGTTGGGTCAGCGGGGCAGGTGGTTGGGGCAGATTTTTCGACTCAGCAATTGGCGATCGCTCGCGATCGCGCCCAGCGCCAGTGTCCGTCACTGGCTATAGATTGGATCGAAGCCAATGCTGTAGATTTGCCCTTTGATAGTCACAGCTTTGATGGGGCTACCGTTGGCTACGGCTTACGCAATGTCACCCATATTCCGCGCTGCCTACAAGAACTCCACCGGGTACTTAAGCCTGGTGCTAAGGCTGCTATTTTAGACTTCCATCGACCGGAAAACCCCTGGGCTAGTACGTTTCAGCAGTGGTATTTACAAAATATCGTGGTACCGACGGCAGATTCCTTCGGCCTCAGGTCAGAGTATGCTTACATTAGCCCTAGTTTGGATCGGTTTCCTCAGGGCAGAGCGCAGATGGCTCTGGCAGTCCAGGCGGGCTTTAGTCATGCTGTGCATTATCCAATCTTGGGCGGCATGATGGGCGTATTGGTTGCAACAGGATGACGTCGGCTTGGGCACAATTGGGTTTATTGATTGCGCCGCCACTGGTTGGCGGCGTAATTGGCTATTTCACCAACGACATTGCCATCAAAATGCTGTTTCGGCCCTACGAAGCTAAGTATTTGGGTAAATGGCGAATTCCTTTTACGCCGGGGCTGATTCCTAGTAATCAGGGGCGGCTAGCCCAGCGCATTGCCGACACTATTATGGGCTCCCTGCTAACGCCGGAAGAACTGCAAAATTTAGCCCGGCGGCTGCTGAAAACCGAGCGTATTCAAAGCGCTATCCAGTGGCTGCTGACCCTAGCCTTAGATCAGGTCAAAACCGAGACCCAGGATCGCTCCACTAAAATTGTGGCCAACGTTATGCGGGATGTATTTAGCCAGTCCCTGCCTCGGCTGCTAAAGGTGTGGTCGAGGCAGGACAACTTTTTAGAAGCACAGCTCAACCAAATTTTTGACCGGGTTCTGCTGGAGTTTCAGCTCACTGACGCCCAGGCTCAGCAGTTGGCCGTCTGGATTCTACAGGGCGTGCTGCCCCCAGACATGGTGCGTCAAGCCATTGTAGATTTTCTAACCGATCGCAATATTCGTGTAATCGATGAAACCTTTCGGGAGCAGTCCAGCGGTACCTACTGGGTCGTGG
>JBCDFX010000538.1:0-2995 GCA_039177155.1 Cyanobacteria bacterium P01_H01_bin.119 | reverse complement strand
TGGCTCGAAGGCCAGGATATTCCCGACGCCTGGAAACTGGTCCCGGTGCTGGTATCCGCTGGGCTGGATGTTGACGCGCTCAATCACCTGGCCGCTCAGGTTCCCCCAGCTAGCCTGCTGCCAGTGCTGCACTGGTTGACCTCTGCACTATCGGGCCGAGATCTGCTGCAAAGCATTCAGACCGGTGTAAACCGTATTGCTGAACTGGTTACCGCCATCAAAGACTACTCCTTTATGGATCAGGCCCCGATTCAAACCCTCGATATCCACCAGGGGCTCGAAAGCACCTTGACCATCCTCAGTCACCGCCTCAAACAAGGGGAAATCACCATTCAGCGAGACTATGATCGCAGCGTGCTGCCTATCCAAGCCTACGGCAGCGAACTGAACCAGGTGTGGACCTATCTGATTGACAATGCCATCGACGCGCTGAGAGATCACCCCGCTCCGCTCCTGCAGCTGCGAACCTACCAGGAAGGAAATCACTTGTTGGTGGAGGTTGCCGACAATGGCCCCGGCATCCCTACTGAGATTCAGCCGCGCATCTTTGAAGCCTTTTTCACGACCAAAGAAGTTGGCAAAGGCACGGGGCTAGGCCTAGACATGACCTATCGCATTGTCCGCAAGCATAGCGGAGATATTTACTTTGACTCGGCCCCTGGAAACACGCGGTTTCATGTGCGGCTGCCGACCCTGCTCCCATCAAGTCCAAAAATCTCATAGCTCGCCTTCCGCAACCCCTGCTCTCAAATCACTAGACATCGGCCATCGGTAAGCCTATCCTGCTTGTCTGAGGCGAAGGACCTCAGGAGTTTTTTAACCTCACTAGCTGCAAAAATGCTGTATGGAGAATTTTCACGCCCTATCCCAGCCGTTTCAACAATTGCGGGCAGGGCTTCCTCCCCTCAAGCGAGAAATTTGGATTCTCTCCCTTGGTCAGCTGATGCTGTTTATCGGGCAGGGATTCACTCTGGTTTATGCGTCAATTTATTTCGTCAATGAATTAGGGTTTTCGCCGACCCAAGTAGGCTTGGCTCAGGGCAGCGTCGGGGTTTCGGGGCTGGTGGGACGGTTTTTTGCGGGCTATGCCATTAACGCTCCAAGGTTAGGACGTCGCGGCACGCTGTTGCTGTCAGCAGTGATTGCCGCTGCGGGCAGCTTTTTGCTGGCCTTTGCCGATACGTTCGCTCTGTTGGTGGCTGGCAATTTGCTCCTGGGCTTGGGTATCAGTCTGTACTGGCCCGCCACCCTGACGGTCACCACTGATTTGACTGAGCCACAACACCTGACGGAAGCCATGGCGCTGGCCCGCCTAGCCGATCACGTGGGCCTGGGGGTAGGCGCTTTGATGGCAGGGCAATATATTGCCGCTGCGGGCAGCTATCCCATCCTATTCATGGGTAAGGGACTGCTCTATCTGATATTTGGTGTCGTTATCTGGCTAACGATCGCCGAAACTCGTCAGGCAAGCGTGCCCTTGACTAAGCTGACAGATTGGGGACAAGCCTTTCGCGATCGCCCGCTGGTCCTTTATCTCTTGGCCAACCTCTTGTTCACGGTTTACGCCGCCCAATCAAGCAGCACCTTACCGCTTTATCTAGCGAACTTTGTACCGGGCGGCAATACCGAGACAGGCTTTTCAGAACAGTGGATTAGCTACTTCTTTGTTTGGCATGTGGGGCTGAAAATTATTGGGCAACTACCGTTGACTCGCCTATTCCGTTCGCAATCGCACAGCACTCTGCTGATCGCTGCCCTTGTGGTGTGGTGCATGGGATTTGTGCTGGTTTGGCTACCCAATGCCGTTCCCCAAATAGCGCTATTAGCGGTCATCGGCGCGTTTACGTTACTGGCGCTTGCCGATGTCCTCTATGCTCCCTCAGCTTCGGCCTTGGTCGGAGAATTAGCGCCAGCCTCACTGCGAGGAATTTACTTCTCTTTGGAGTCACAATGCTGGGCGATTGGTTTCCTCATCGGGCCAACCATCGGCGGCTGGGCCTTAGATCATCCCGCCTCAGTTGGGGGCAATCTGTGGCTCTATCTCGTTTTGAGCGCTACCCTGGCGGGCGGCCTGCTGGCAGCTTTACGGAGGGAAATGGCTAACCCAGAGGCTGCAGCAGAGGGAGAGCGTTGAAACGTTAAACTGCCCCTGGTCGAGTGCAGCTACTCGCTACGGAGTACTTGATTATCTGCTTTTCGCCTTTTGCCTGCTGCCGGTATGAGCTACGCCAATCGCTATAGTAAGCAACTAATTTTGGACGCTAATCGAAAGCTATGGCTCGACTAGCTGAACGGCCTATCAGCCCTAGGATAGCGTCGAGGCCTGAAACCCGACATATTTTCAGAACCCTGTTAAGGCGAATCGTCAATATCACGCTAGAACCCTTGGGAATCCGCGTTACCGCGATCGCCCAACTTCAGGAGCCATGATGCAATGACGGAGTAGTCGACGGCCGCTGGCGCTCTGTTGAGCTTCTGGCAGAACTAATAGGGAAAACTACCCAAGGGGACACTGCCGTTATTTTCAGCCGTTTGGTAAGGGCTATTTTGGCCGACTGGATAGGGCGCTTGCAGGCCATTGGTATACATCAGCGTTGGCTGCTGTGACAGCGCCTCGGTTTCCTGCTGCTTTTCCTTCAAATCTTTGTTGAGTTCCCGAATTCGCCGTGACAATAGACGAATGATATTGATGGCAATTCCGGGGGTTTCGTCGATCGCTTCATAGAGCTGATGTTGCGTCAACATCAGGCAATCGCAGGCCTCTAACGTGGTTACTGAAGCAGAGCGCGGCTCCGCGTCGAACAGCGACATTTCCCCAAAACAGGCTCCTGCCGCCAACTCTGCCAGGGTTTGCCCGTCTTGCAAATGAACGCTGACTTGACCTTTAACGACAATATAAAGTGCTCGACCTTCTTGGCCTTCGGCAAAAATTGTGTGATGTTCAGGAAAGGACAGCTCATCCATAATGGAGGCTAGCCTGACCAAAAAGTCATCC
>JBCDFX010000537.1:0-2997 GCA_039177155.1 Cyanobacteria bacterium P01_H01_bin.119 | reverse complement strand
TGGTCATGACCCCAACTGGGGGCGCATTGCAGCGGTGGCAGGGCGAGCTGGAGTCCCTTTTGATCAAGGCGATTTGCGGATTCAGCTGGGCGATTTTTTTCTCATGGAGCATGGTCAGCCCCAACCCGTTGACCAAGCGGCTGCCAGCCATTACTTGCAGCAGGCCACGCAGGGCGAATACCTGAAGACTGACACCGTCAATATCGACGTCAGTGTGGGGCATGGTGCGGGACAGGGTATCGCTTGGGGGTGCGATTTTAGCTACGACTATGTCCGTATTAATGCCGAATATACGACCTAATGAGCCGAGCACTGGGAATTTGAGCCGATGTGGTGATGCCATGCCGTGGAGCAACACACTCAAACTTTATGCTGGGCAGGGGTCTGTAAAGCCTCGATGAACTCTCGGCAGCCTTCCGGATAGACAGCTGTGAGCGACGGTTATTGGAATGGTAGATGCACCCTGATTCCAAAATCCTGCGGCTTTAGTCGTAGGATTTTTTTTTCGCTGCTTGCAATGCTCTGAAGAGAAAGCGAATGATCCCTTGTCTGCCACTGCATCGATACCGCACTCAAAATAGACCGGCGTGCTGACCCTCCCTCAACTCAATATCGGGAAGATTTTGCCATGCCGTATCCCACGTAGTGTGGCTTCGTAAGGTCGCAATCACTCTGGGTAAAGGGACTGGAAAAATGGTTGAGAAAGTCGCTTCTTCAGGCAATTGTGGCTGGAATGCCAAGTGTTCTAATGGAGGCGAAAATTGAGCATTTACCCCATCTTTGTTACCGCGTGGATCAATGCGATACCAACCAATGCTGGGTAAGTAGACCGCGTTGAAACCATGCAAGCTGTAGGGAGCGCCCTGGTCATCAAGGCTCAATCGCTGATAGCAAAAACCGGCTGGAATTTGATTTGCTCGCAATAGTGCCGCCAGCAAGTGACTTTTGGCGAAACAGAACCCAGTTTTATGGTGCAGTACATCGGAGGCGCGCCAGGTTACCGGATTCATCTGATAGTCAAAGCTGTGGTGGATTTCGTCGCGTACCCACTCAAAACAACTTTGGGTAATCGCCTCAACCGTGGCTTGCTCTGAGGCCAGCTGTCGAGCCCAAGCTAAAACTTCTGGATGTTGCCAATTGATAGCGGTGGTTGCTTCTAAGTAAGAGGACAGATTCACTTCTAAGGACTGATGAGCCTGTTGTTGAGCTTCGACCATAATTTTCTGAAGGGGTTACTTGAAAATAATAGGACTTACGTAAAAGCCTCCTCACGCCCCAAATCTGAGGCATATTGCATCCGATTTTCCCGGTATTGGGGATGCAAGAGCCAAAATCGGATGCAACTGCGTACGTCCTGAATAATATCTCCGCCGGCCGAGTCTTCTTCTTTTATGCAAGCGTTACAGACATCAGGTTGGCGTGCACTCGGCTTCTGGCAACGCGATAGATCAGAACTCGCAATGTGCCCTTTAGAATGAGACCAGTCATCTATTTGGACAACCCTAATGGCCGATCGCTCCCTGACGTACGAAGAAGCGTATTTTGTTTTGCTCATGCCGGGGGCCGCTGAAGAGATTTTGACCGCCAAAGAACTGCACGAACGAATGGCAGGGATTTTAAGCGATCGCCAAGGTAACCTGCCTCATGATTTGACGAAGCATGCCACAGTCGAAGCTCAAGCTCAATATCTGCTTAACACGGCCTGCGACTTTGAACTAGAGCCCGGTCAAACTATGCAGTGGTTTGCCATTCGTCTGGAAAAATAGAGCGTCTCTAAAACGGCTGAGTCCCTAGAGATTCCTGTTTCAGTCTCTTCCCATTGCCAAAAACCTTGTCCAGTCAGTCTTTTAAGTTTGAACTGGGTATTTTGTTAGACGACGCTACCTTTCGGAAACGCGTTCGACCGCCGCATATCTAGCGCTTCTTATAAAGGCATTCCGCACTTTGCCATATCACCTGGCCTCGGCCATGGCCAAATCAGGAAAGGTCTCTTGCACCGCTGGGTAGACGATTTTGCCAGCTTGGACATTGAGCCCTTGAGCTAAAGCTAAATCTTGCTCCAGGGCTGCTAGGCCATGATTGGCCAGCTTCATCACATAAGGAAAGGTGCTGTTATTTAACGCTTGAGTGGCGGTCCAGGGGGCGGCACCGGGCATATTTGGCACCCCAAAATGCAGCACTCCCGATTCTACATAGGTGGGCTGACTGTGGGACGTGGGTCGCAGCGTTTCAATGCAGCCACCCTGATCCACCGCAACATCAATAATGACGGAACCTGGCTTCATCTGAGATACGAGAGCCTGATTGACTAAGGTCGGGGCTTTGCGCCCTGGCACCAGGACGGCCCCAATCACTAAATCAGCCTGAGGGACAACCCGCTCAATCTGAGCCGCCGTGCTATACAGCAGCTCGACCCGTGAGCCAAAGATTGTTTCCAGATAAGACAGGCGATCAACGCTGATATCCAAAATTTGTACTTGTGCGCCCATGCCCACGGCGATACGGGCTGCTTCGGTACCGACAATGCCACCGCCCAGAATCGTCACTCGACCGGCGGGGACGCCGGGGACGCCGCCTAGCAAGACCCCGCGCCCGCCTTGCTGCTTTTCTAAATAGCGCGCGCCAAACTGTACTGAAAGGCGACCCGCGATGATGCTCATGGGGGTCAGCAGCGGTAGTTTACCGTCAGGGGTCATCACGGTTTCGTAGGCGATCGCACTAATGCCACTGTTAACGAGTGCTCGAGTCAGCTCATACTCTGCGGCCAAATGCAGATAGGTAAACAGCAACAGATCTGGCCGAAAATGTAGATATTCTGACGGTTGAGGCTCCTTCACCTTGACCACCATCTCTGGTGCCCAAGCCGTTGCACTATCTGCCACAATTTGACCACCGACGGTTTGATAATCCTCATCCGGAAATCCGGCTCCTGCACCCGCTCCAGTCTCAATCAAAACTTCGTGCCCCTGTTGGCAGAGCTCTTTGACGCTGGCGGGA
>JBCDFX010000536.1:0-2998 GCA_039177155.1 Cyanobacteria bacterium P01_H01_bin.119 | reverse complement strand
TGAACTTACACCGACCGCTGATGGCTCCTTTACCTTTTTCTCTTCAGAATTTGGGGAATGGTTTCACAGCCGGGAAGGGGCCTACCGGGAGGCCCAGCTCACCTATGTCAAAACGACTCGTTTAAAGGCGATCGCTCAGCAACAAAATCAGATATCCCTGTTCGATATTTGCTACGGACTGGGCTACAACACAGCAGCAGCTCTGGAAACAATCTGGCAAACTAACCCCCGCTGTCAGATTACGGTGGTAGCCCTAGAGCTAGATCCACGGGTGCCTCGTCAGGCGATCGCCCAGGGGCTAATCCAAACTGAATCTACCGCCGTTGCCCACGCATTGACCGAACTGGCACAAGATTTACAGATCAGCAGCGATCGCCTCCAGGCTCAATTGCATGTCGGGGATGCCCGTCGCCAGATTCAAACCGTTGTTGGTCAGGGCTTTCTGGCCGATGCTATTTTTCTCGATCCCTTTTCGCCCCCGCGCTGTCCTCAGCTCTGGAGCGTAGATTTTCTGGGGCGCGTCGCCGCTTGCCTTAAGCCTACAGGCACCCTAGCCACCTACTCCTGCGCGGCGGCTGTACGGACGGCACTGTTAGAAAATGGACTCTCCATTGGCGCGACCCAGGCCGTGGGTCGTCGCTGGCCGGGGACAGTGGCTCGCTGGCATGATTCCCAACTTCCGCCGCTATCTCAGCAGGAACAGGAGCATCTGCAAACCAGAGCAGCCGTGCCTTACCGTGACCCCTCGTTATCCCTAACGGCAGCAGAAATTCAGACCCATCGGCTAGCACAACAGCAGCGATCGCCCCTGGAGGCAACTGCTAAATGGCGGAAACGTTGGCTGTAACATTGCCGGATATGGGTGCAAAGACTAGACTATATGGAATCTACAACAGCAGTCTTTAAATCTATTGGGTGACAGAAGTACATGTCAGCTTCTGGCTAGCAGGTAGGCCACACTTCACCCAGAGAAGAAATGCCATAAAACAAGTTAGAGAACGAAATAATAAAAAACGCTTTCAGAACACAGACAGTCCTGCCAGTGAATAATCGTCATATTCACATGGACTATATCAACTAGCTAGATCTTTCCCTGTACTGTTCCCATTGCTTTGCAACGCATCGAATAGGCTAGTCACGAGATACCGCTGTGCCATATTTGGATCTATCTCCCGCCAAAATTCTTGTTGTCGATGATCACCAGGCTAGCCGTATGACCGCTGCGGCCCTATTGTCGGTAGGCGGCTATCAGGTGATCGAAGCTGACAGTGGGCCTGCTGCTCTGCAGCAGGTGATTGAAGCAAGTCCGGATTTGATTTTGCTGGATGTGATGATGCCGGGAATGAACGGCTATGAGGTCTGCCAGCGGATTAAACGTGATGACGCCACGCGCCTAATACCCGTCGTGTTTGTGACTGCGCTCAATGATCGCCAGGCGCGACTACGTGGTATTGAGGCTGGAGGAGACGATTTCCTATCTAAACCGTTCGACCAGATTGAGCTGTCGGCACGGGTCAAATCTTTGGTGCACCAAAAACGGCTCAATGAAGATTTAGATCACGCCGAACAGGTCTTGTTCTCCATTGCTCAGGCAGTGGAAAGTCGCGATCCGGTCACCGGGGATCACTGCGAACGTCTTTGTGCCCTGGGCCGAGCATTTGGCGAATTTTTGGGGCTCTCTGCGCTACAGCTGCGGAACCTAGAGTGGGCCGGCTACCTGCACGATATCGGCAAAATTGGCGTTCCGGACAGTATTTTGATGAAGCAGGGCAGCTTCAACGAAGCAGAACGACAAATTATGCAGTCCCATGTGCTGATTGGAGAAAAGATTTGCTCGCCGCTCCGTATCCTGCAAGGGGTGATTCCAATTATTCGCCATCACCACGAGCGCTGGGACGGCTCTGGCTATCCCGATGGCCTAGCTGGTGAAGAGATTCCGCTTTTGGCGCGCATATTTCAACTGGTAGATATCTACGATGCCCTGACCAGCAAGCGGCCCTATAAGCCAGCCTATTCTTCCCAGTCGGCTCTTGAAATCCTTCAGAAAGAGGTTCAAAACAGCTGGCGCGATCCCCAACTGGTGAAAACATTTGCCAACTTTGTCGAGACCCACGACCTCAGGGCGATCGCTGCCACCCAAAGACCCAAAGCTATGCACAGAGAAGATGCTCCGAACACTAGCCTCGGACTCCAGCCGTCTCTAAGCCAGCTTTCCTCTCCAACCACCGCCCTCGACAGCGCCGAATCCTACTGCTCCAAGCAGGCCCCCTCAGCTACTGTAGAATCCCATTCAAAACCAAGGTATACTCCCCGTGGGCGGTGAGATAAATCCGCAGTAAATGCCTGGATATCAGACATTTGGAGGATAAGCGGCATGTTGGCAGTGGCAGTATTGGCGGCGGGTAAAGGAACCCGAATGCGATCGAGCTTGCCAAAGGTTGTACATCCGCTAGCCGGGCGGTCCTTGGTGGAGCGAGTTTTAGAGAGCGCTGCAATTCTATCTCCCCATCGGCAGCTGGTGATTGTGGGCTACGAAAGCGATCGCGTGCGAGCCGAACTTAGCCACTTAAGCAATCTAGAATTTGTTGAACAAACTGAACAATTAGGCACCGGACACGCCGTACAGCATCTGCTGCCACATTTGAAAGACTTTGAGGGCGACCTGCTGGTGCTCAACGGCGATGTTCCCCTGCTGCGCCCCGAAACCTTAACGAAGCTCGTCCACACTCACCGGAGCAGCGGCAGTGCAGCCACTGTGCTAACGGCTCAACTGCCCGATCCCACCGGCTATGGCCGGGTCTTCTGCGACGATCAGGGCATTCTCAAAAAAATTATTGAACATCGAGACTGCACCCCTGCCCAGCGTCAAAATCACCGTATTAATGGCGGCATTTACTGCTTTAACTGGGCTAAGCTCGCCCAGGCGCTGCCCCAGCTTTCCGCCGATAACGACCAGCAGGAGTACTATCTCACGGATGTGGTGAAGCTAATGGCCCCG
>JBCDFX010000535.1:0-2998 GCA_039177155.1 Cyanobacteria bacterium P01_H01_bin.119 | reverse complement strand
GCTGAACCGTTGTGACCTGCTTCATTTTTGATTTTGATGGCACCATTGCTAAAACCCTCGGTGCCGTTGTCCGCATTGTGAATCAGCTCGCCCCTGAATTTGGCTATAGCCCGGTTAATGCAGAGACCCTATCTGCGCTGCAAAATCTAAACACGCGGCAAATTATTCAACAGTCTGAGCTGCCGCGCTACAAAGTGCCATTTCTAATTCGGCGGCTACAGCGAGAGCTCCATCAAGAGATGGAGCGCCTAGAGCTGATTGAAGGCATGGAAAATACCCTGCGATCGCTTCACCATGAGAACTACCGACTGGGTATCGTCACCTCTAACTCAGCCCGAAATGTCAATCGTTTTTTGCAGCAGCACCAAATTGATTCGCTGTTTGATTTTGTTCATACGAGTACGCGGCTATTTGGTAAAAGCCGCGTGCTGCGCCGAGTGATTCAGCAGTACGGCCTAGACCCGGCAGCAGTCATTTACGTAGGTGATGAAACCCGTGATATAGAGGCAGCTCAGGCAACTGGCGTGCGCGTTGCCGCTGTCAATTGGGGTTTTAACTCCACTGATAGCTTGGTAGCCCACCAGCCCGACTTTTTACTCACCCATCCCAATCAACTGCTGGCTGTGACTTCCGCCCCCTAAGTCGATAGTCGAAACTAGCTACTATACCGTGAAGCATATTGGCCTGTTGCCAATCGCTTGTGTGAGGGAATGGTAAAAATGGATGCATCTTATGTATAGCAGTCATCAATCCGGTTAGGCTCAGACTGCAGGCCAGATAAATTATGGCTTTGGTCAGATTACGCTCTCCACCCAGTGTCGCTGGAGTCGTTGGCGCAGAAGCAATCTGACTGGCAGCCTTATCTTAATCGTCCCTTCGGCTGCTGTATGGACTCAGCACGTCATAGCCGTAGGTGCAGTAAATAGTCTGGCCAGCACTAATCTGGCCAGCACCATAAATTATTCCAAATCCGGATTTACCCAATTTGAACTTACCCAATTTGAACTTATAAAAGCCAGCGTTATGACTTCCTCACGTCCTAGCAATCGGACCTTTATGCGCCGCGCGCCGCTGCAAACGGTTTTAGTTGTGCCATTTGTGGTGCAAATTTTTGCCGCTGTCGGACTGGTGGGATACCTTTCCTTCCGCAATGGGCAGCAGGCTGTTAATGACTTAGCCAATCAGTTAATTGACAGTGCAACCCAGCGGGTAGACGATCAGCTAGACACTTATCTCAACCTGCCTCAGCAGCTCGGCAAGGTAACGGCTCAGGCCATCGCCACTGACCAGCTTGATTTAACCGATCCTGAAGCCAGCGAGCGCTATTTCTGGCGACAGGCCCAGGTATTTGACACCGTAAGCTATATTGGCTACACCCTGCCCGATGGTGCTCAAGGGGGGGCAGGACGCTGGACAAACGGCAGAGATGTGCTGATTTATGAAAATTTGCCGGGCACCGGAAAAGCCTCAGACTACACCAGCGACCAGTTTGGCAATCGATCCGGGCTGATTCAAAGCTACGACTACGATCCGCTGCAGTCGGGCTGGTACGCCAAAGCGGTTCAGGCAAGAGAGCCATTTTGGGCCGATATTTTTACATTTGCGGTTGAGAATCTTGAGGTTGCTGAAACTGGCAGCTCCCTGCAAACGGAAGATGAAAACGAAAATATTGGCAACTACTTAGACTACGTGGTTGCCCCAGCACGCTACCCGCTGTTTGACCAGCAGGATGAACTATCGGCGGTGCTGGTGATTGACCTCCAGCTTAGCCATATCAGTAACTTTCTGCGGAATCTCGAAGTGAGTCCGGCTGGAAATGTCTTTATTCTTGAGCCGACAGGCCAACTGATCGCCAGCTCTGGGCAACAGTCCATTTTGAACAAAGAAGAAGAGGCTGTAGAGCGATTTACGGTTACCGATACCCCCGACTTATTAATTCAAACAATTGCGCAGCAAATTCAACAGCAGTCGGGAGATTTACAGTCGATTCAAAGCGATCGTGAGTATGTTGCTCGGTTCGACGGTGAGCGGCAGTTTGTGCAGGTTACGCCCTGGCAAGATGCCTACGGTCTGGACTGGCTGATTGTGGTGGCGGTGCCAGAGTCGGACTTTATGGGACAGATTAATGCCAATAGACGAGCCACTGTCCTGCTGTGTATGGCGGCACTGGCACTGGCAACGGCAGTTGGCATTTACACCTCACGCTGGATTGCACGTCCTATCCGTCGCTTACAGCAGGCTAGTGAAGCGATCGCCAGCGGCACACTTGATCGCACCGTAGGGGCCAGCGGCATCAACGAACTCGAAGGCTTGGCCCGATCCTTTAACCAAATGGCGGCCCAGCTTAAAGCGTCTTTTACTCAACTTGAAGCGCGGGTAGCCGAACGCACGGTTGAGCTAAAGCAGGCCAAAGAATCGGCGGATAGCGCCAATCAAGCCAAGAGCGAATTCTTGGCCAATATGAGCCACGAGCTGCGCACACCGCTCAATGGAATTTTGGGCTACGCTCAGATTCTAGAGCGCTCTAAGACCCTGCCTGGCAAGGAACGTCAGGGTATTCAGGTGATTCATCAATGCGGCGCTCACCTGCTAACGCTGATCAATGACGTGCTCGATTTTGCCAAGATTGAAGCCCGCAAGCTAGAGCTTGCCCCTAGAGCGCTGCACTTTCCCTCTTTTCTGCAAGGGGTGGTAGAAATCTGCCGGATTCGGGCTGAGCAGAAAGGTATTGAATTTATCTATGAACCAGATGGGAATTTGCCCTTAGGCGTCACGGTGGATGGAAAACGGCTGCGCCAGGTTTTAATTAATTTACTTAGCAATGCCATTAAGTTTACCGATCAGGGCAGCGTAAGTTTGCGAGTGACTCGTCTGAGTGATACTGGTGTGGCGTTTTAAGGGGGGGGGGCCCCCGCAAAAGCCACACAGCGGGTTTGGGGTGGCGATAACCGCCGTTGGCGTTGAACCCCCCCTTATTTAGATAGGTTTTAAACCAGTG
>JBCDFX010000534.1:0-3007 GCA_039177155.1 Cyanobacteria bacterium P01_H01_bin.119 | reverse complement strand
GTCGATGGCGTAGATGAAAACTCAAATACTTGCTAATTTTGATTAAACGTTTGTCGTCCACTGCTAATAACGTGCAAGGTTAAGAAAAAATACCGCTCCTTATCTTTAAATATCCTTCAAACTTATCTGGAGCTGTATCTGAATTAATCATAGGCTAATTTACAGTTACTCTATGCCAAAACAGTTACCCTATGCCAAAGCCGTAACTCTATGCCAAAATTAGACATCATCCATTTCGAGATGAAAATTTTTGGATTGAAGAAGACTTGACTGAAGATGGTATTACAGCTCGCTTAGTTTATGAAGGCGTTCCTAGAAAGGATATTGTGCTGGCATTTCACAAACCTGAGATGCGGCAGTACACAAGATTTTCTATGGCGTAACAGTAATGTCTGTATCCAGTTAAAACTTCTTTTTCAGCTAAAAATTCAAGCTTTGAATCAGCTATAATTTATTGGCAATTTAAAGTATTAGGAGCTGCAATAAAATCTTTAAATCTCTTCAATTTACCTGGGCTAGTTGCTCAATCTCTCCAGCCATAATCAGTTCAATATGTTGGGTAATCTTTTCGGCAGGCCACTGCCACCACTGGATAGTTAATAAGCGCTCTATGTCGCGATCGCTAAAACGCTGCTTAATCACTTGGGCTGGGTTGCCGCCTACCACTGTGTAAGGGTCAACGTCTTTTACCACAACGGACTTGGCTGCAATAATTGCGCCATCGCCGATGGTAACACCCGGCATAATCACAGATTCCAACCCAATCCATACGTCATTTCCAACAACCG
Organism: Cyanobacteria bacterium P01_H01_bin.119; assembly: GCA_039177155.1. Taxonomy (GTDB): domain Bacteria; phylum Cyanobacteriota; class Cyanobacteriia; order Phormidesmidales; family Phormidesmidaceae; genus JBCBZT01. Next base: position 2,219 of record JBCDFX010000534.1, on the reverse strand, counting down.
TATCGCCACGATTGGGTAGATTTTTTAGCTGATCCATCGCTATTTCCCAGCCGTGCCCCAGCACAGGAAAAGGATAGGTAGAGATACCATCGAGCTTGTGATTAGCGCCCCCCATAATAAACTTGACGCCAGTTGCGATCGCGCAGAACTTACCAATTTTCAGTTTTTCTGGTCCATAGTGATAGAGCACATTTTGATGTTCAAACTGGTCAGGATTGTCAGGATCGTCATAATAGGTATAGTTGCCAATCTCAATCAAAGGCGATCGCACCACAGGTTTTAGAAAACACACTCTTGGGTGCGCGGCTATCGGAAATGGGTGCTCAGGATTTGGCCCGTTTTGCAGCTCTATTTGAGAATCATTTACTTGAGTCATATGTAATTATTTGGTTCAAGTAACACAGTAAAAACGTAACCGTTCCACACACATCGCTAGCTGAGCGGAGTCGAAGCTACAACCCAGCCAAAGCGTCCCTATTCCCTCCGGGAAGGCTTCGCCAACGACTTCGCTCAGGGAACGCTTTACGTAAAAACCGTACCAGATTGATATTAATTATCGCGATTAATCTTGTTTTGACGTTTCTTTAACTTTGAACGCTGACCGCGCCTACCGCTGCTGCTGAAGACGCTGTTGTAAGGAGCGCAAAGCCGCTTGCGCCAGAGACTGCTCTGGGTCAATGCGTAAAGCTGCCTGTAGGGTTTGACCCCCTTCTTGAAGCCGGCCCAGTTCAATTAGCGCCATGCCTCGTCCGGTCAGGGCATCTGCATTGCGGGGTGAGAACCGCAGCACTTGCTCAAAGGCAGCCAGGGCTTCGTCGTGACGGTTAAGTGAAGACAGGGCCGTACCTCGGTTGTACCAGGCTTGGGGAGAGGCTGGATTCAAATCAATTGATTGCTGAGCAGAGGCTAGAGCTGACTCGTAGCGCTGTAGGTGCCACAGTGCCACGCTATGGTTGGCCCAAATTCTGGCCGCTAGGGTGTCTGGCGGGCTGAGTGCAAGGGCTTGATCATAAAGCGCGATCGCCTGTTCATGCTGCTGTACGGTACGAAATAAAATTGCGCGATTAAACAGAGCCAGGGCCACATCTTGATACTGAGATGGCTCAGCCTGGTTATTGACTGTTTCCACATCGTAGCCCCAGAGTTCTAACGCCTGCTGGTTGGAGGCTAGGGCTTCACCATATCGCCTGAGGTACCACAAAATTACGCCGCGATGATTCCAACTCTTCCCATCATCGGGCCTAAAGCCCACAACGCGATTAATGGCTGAAAGCGCCGCTTCGTATTCTCCCTGCCCGGTGAGGGCAATACTGTGCTGGTTTAGCGCGTCAGCAAATTCTCGGGCTTCTAACACCAAATTGTAGGGCGGCGGAGCATTCCATTGACCATTTCCGGCGATCGCAGACAAACAGGCATTATTCGCTGCTTCGTACTGACGGGTGCGGTTCAGCATGGCGCACTGCCCCAACAGCGCGCGGGAGTTGTTGGGCATTAAGGCGACAGCCCGGTTATAGGCTAAAAGTGCATCTTGGGGGCGATCGAGCTGGGCTAGCAAATCGCCCTGGGCGCTCCAAGCCTCTGCCTGTTCCGGATTGACCGCTAGGGCTTGATCAAGCACCGCAATCGCCCGGGAGATATCATTCTGGGCCACTAAGGTTCTTGCAGCGCCAACCAGCGCGATCGCAGCGGTATCATTGCCCCAGTTTCCGTTCCCGACCAGGGCCGCTTCGCAACTGGCGATCGCTGCCTCATATGCCGCCATTCCAAACTGGGCTTGGCACCGATAGGCCAATGCTCGCGAGCTATTAGTCTCCAGCAGTAACACTTGCTCAAAGGAAGCTTCGGCAGCCTCGTAGCGCTCCTCGGCCAGCAAAACTTTCCCCTGATAAAACCAGGCTAGGGCAGGAGACTCGTTGCCCCAATCGCCGTCAATGCTTAGGGCTTGTTCACAGGACTCTAAAGCCTGCTCGGATTCGTTTAGCTCACTAAAGCCAATGCAGCGATAGGTCCAGGCCAGAGAGTTGTCAGGATCGATCTGAATGGCTCTATCTGCGGAAGCGATCGCATCGGGATAGTCTTCAGTGTTGAACAAAATAGCGCTGCGCTCGATCCAAATCTCAGCCTCATTGGGACGAAGGGCGATCGCCTGTTCACAGGCAGATAGCGCTGCTGCATAGGTGTCGGTCTCACCCGTGAGGCGGCAGAGATTAGCCCAGTAG
>JBCDFX010000533.1:0-3011 GCA_039177155.1 Cyanobacteria bacterium P01_H01_bin.119 | reverse complement strand
TCCCATCCGAATTACTAGGCTCCCCGAACCCAGTCAAGATACTAGATCAAATCATTTCACAGGTGCAGCAGTCCCTAGATCTATCTGAAATTTTGCAGTCCACGGTAGACCAGGTCTGTCAGGTTTTGGGGACAGATCGATTAGTGATCTATCAATTTCAAGGGCAGTTTCAAGGGCAGTTTCAAGGGCAATTTCAAGGGCAGTTTCAAGGGCGACCCTTACCGGCTGTAGATCAGGCTCAGGCCAATATTCATGGAATTGTGACCGTTGAAGCCCGCCGCGCTGCCGTATCGTCTGTGCTGCACCACAAGGAGCGATGTTTTTTACGGCGGAGAACCCCAACTCCAGAGCGGTCTATAGCGGGGGCTAGTCAGGCCGGGCCATATCCTTCGTCTCCAAGGGTGGTTGAAGACGTTCGGCAGACTTACCGGGACTCGTCCTGTCTGCTGGCCTTTTTAGAGCAGGCCCAGGTGCGATCGCTGCTGGCGGTTGATATCTGGGTGGGCGATCGCCTCTGGGGACTGCTGATTGCCCATCAGTGCCACCAACCCCGCCACTGGACAGCCGAGGAAAGCGATTTCCTGCAGCGGACGGGGGCCTATCTATCGCTGGCGATCGCTCAAAGCGAGCTGCATTATCAACTTCAGCAGCAGCGACACAACCTAGAGGAATGCGTTGTTGAGCGTACCCAAGATCTGCGGGATGCGATGGTGGCTGCCCAAGCCGCTAACCGGGCCAAGAGCGAATTTTTGGCGACCATGAGCCATGAGCTACGCACCCCCTTGACGTGCATTATCGGCATGTCAGCGACGCTGCTGCGCTGGTCCTTCGGAGATCTCAGCCCCCGGCAGCAAAACTATCTCACGACGATTCATGACAGCGGCGATCGCCTGCTGGCGCTCATCAACGATATTTTGGAAGTCTCCAAAATTGAGTCCGGGCGAACCGTGCTTGAAATCAGCGAGTTTTCTCTCTCTAGCCTGGCTCGTCAATGCCTCGATCTATTTCAGGACAAAGCTCAGCGGCAGGGGATTCACCTTGCTCTAGATGTGCGGCTATCAGCGCAGCAGGACAGTTTTGTGGCCGACCCGCGACGGATCAAGCAGATTTTACAAAATCTGCTGAGCAACGCGGTCAAATTTACCGCCACCGAGGGCCAGGTTATCCTGCGGCTGTGGCGCGAGAAGCACGCCGCCGTCCTGCGGGTGGAAGATACCGGCATCGGCATTCCCGAAGGCCAGCGCCCGCTCCTATTTGAAAAATTCCAGCAGCTTGAAGCAGTTCACCGCCGTCAGTACCAGGGCACCGGACTAGGGCTGGCGCTAACCAAGCAGCTGATCGATCTCCACGGCGGATCGATCACCGTAGAGTCTCAGGTAAACCAGGGTTCGGCCTTTACCGTGCGTCTACCCCTCCAGCGATTGAGCGCCCAGTCTATTACCTTCGATCCGAAGGCAGAGGCCATGCCTGAGCCCGTATTGGGGCGCGTGGTGCTGGTCGAAGACGACGAAGAAACCGCCGGCGTGATCTGCGATATGCTGACGGCTGCCGACTTTCAGGTGATTTGGCTAATTGACGGTTCCCAGGTGCTAGAGCAGGTTCAACTGCTCCAGCCCATGGCGGTAATCGTCGATATGGGCCTGTCGGGGGCAAGCGGACAAGCGATTATTGCCGCCCTACGTCAGGGGGGCACTAGTGCCCAGGTCAAAATTTTGGCGCTGATGCCAATGGGAGAAAGACCAGACGCTAATGCCGCCAGCCCTAATCAGCCTAATCAAATTGATGCTGACGACGCGCTATCAAAACCTATCGATCCCAAACAGCTTTTGCTAAAGATCAACACGTTGATGACGCTGCCGGCTCACTCTTAGAGCAGGGACGCTAATAGAGCATGGACGTTAAGATGCGATCGCCGGCTTTGACTGATGCCATTCCGTTGCCTGCTCATAGGCATAGGCAATTTCAAACAGCGTTGCCTCCTGCAGCACATTGCCAATAATCTGCAGGCCGATGGGTAACCCCTCTGAGTCAAATCCACAGGGCAAACTGATGGAGGGTAGGCCGGCCAAATTCACCGGAATCGTCATCAGATCAAGGAGATACATGCTGAGAGGGTCGTCAGCATTTGCACCGGCTTTAAAGGCCGTGGTCGGAACCGTGGGGCAAACCAGCGCATCCACCTGGCTAAAGGCGGCTTCAAAATCTTGTTTAATCAGGGTTCTGACCTTTTGGGCCTTAAGATAGTACGCATCGTAATAGCCCGCCGACAGGGCGTAGGTGCCAATCATAATGCGGCGTTTGACTTCAGGCCCAAAGCCAGCGGCGCGGGTTTGGGTGTACATTTCCATTAAATTTTCTTCTGGGTTGCGCAGGCCGTAGCGCACACCGTCGAATCGGGCCAAGTTGGAAGAGGCTTCTGAGGGCGCAATAATGTAATAAGTCGGCACGCCGTAGCGAAACTGGGGACAGGAAATCACCTGAATTTCTGCCCCTAAATCTTGGAGTTGCTCAATGGCTGCTTTGACAGCCGCTTCCACTTGGGGATCGAGGCCGCTGCCAAAGGTTTCTTTAATTACCCCAATCCGGCGCTTGCTGCGACGCTCCAAGCTAGGGCGCATAGCTTTGGCATAGTCAGGAACCGTCACGTTTAGGCTGGTGGAGTCTTTGGGATCGTGGCCGGCGATCGCCTGGAGCAAGATGGCCGCATCTTCGACGGTGGGGCTAAGGGGGCCAATTTGATCGAGGGACGACGCAAAGGCCACCAGCCCATAGCGGGAGACTAGCCCATAGGTGGGTTTCATGCCCACAATGCCGCAGAAGGAGGCAGGCTGACGAATAGACCCCCCCGTGTCTGACCCTAAAGCGACGGCGCATTCATTGGCGGCGACCGCCGACGCTGATCCGCCGGAGGAGCCTCCGGGTACACAGCCCAAATTCCAGGGATTAACACTGCGGCCAAAGGCAGAATTTTCAGTAGAGCTGCCCATGGCAAATTCGTCTAGATTGGTCTT
>JBCDFX010000532.1:0-3012 GCA_039177155.1 Cyanobacteria bacterium P01_H01_bin.119 | reverse complement strand
TATCCCGCCAATCCCAATGAAATGGAAGGGTCTACCGCTGAAATCCACAGAATTCAGCATTCTACACTCCTCAACATGCCACACCACACCAATATCAGGCGTATCATACCAGGTATCCCAAGAATGACCTAAGAATTAGCCCCCAAATTCCCGAAGCTAAGCGCCAGCCAGCTCTTGGCCAGTTTGCGATCGCCTCAACGGCCTTTCCCCGCAACTGCGGAGCGAACTATCAGACCTAAATTTGGTCAGCCAGTCAGGGGCCGAAGGAAGAAGCACAAGATGAGCCGCTTCAGCATTATTCTTTCCCGGCTAACCGCCGGTGCTCAGGGAGCCTGTTTATGAATCAACACAGCCCTTGACTGGATGGTTCCCGAATATAGCAGGGGTTGCGACTTTTAGAACACATCGCCAGGCGGAAATACAAACATTTTTAGTAGAAATTAAGTTTCGCGTCAGTTTTCTTCGTGCCTCAGGTGAGCGGGATAAGCTAGGGAACTTTTGGTAGAGGAGTGGTGGGGGAGTCGGGTCGCTGGGTATTTAGATTAGGTGGCTGGTTGGCAGAGTACGATGGCGGAGCCTAGCCGAGGGGATTGGGTAAAGGAGATTCAGATTTTGGATTCTGCATGTCTTAAAACACTCTTTTTTTAAGCCGCATTTCTTTATCTTTTCTGCGTTCCAAATTCTCAATTCGATGCCCTTTCCGATTACCCAGCCACAAGAATCCAAAATCAACCCGCTCACACTGAATTAAGCCCTTATTGTGCGGGGCAATGGCAGCATTTGTGTCTCTATTTGAGCGCGGCAACCCGGTTTACACTTGAGCAAAAGCGCTCTGAGCGCTCCTGAAGATGACGTAGGGATAAGAATAGAGTCGATAACTGCCGTTTCCTCAATCGCATACATCATGTTTTCTTCTCGCGCGCCTCAATCCGGATTTTCGCTAATCGTGACGTTGGCTGGGGGGACTCTACTCAGTTCTGTCGCGATCGCGGCAGACCCTGCTGATATTCAGCAACTCTTGCAAACCAATAGCTGTGAAAACTGTGATTTGTCAGAGGCCAATCTACGCGGTTTAGATTTACAAAACGCCCAGCTACAGGGGGCTAATTTGCAGGGAGCTTGGCTCAATTTTTCTGACTTGAGTCGAGCCAATCTGCGTCAGGCGAATCTACAAGGGGCAGAAATTTCTGGCACCATCTTTCAGGGGGCTAACCTGCAAGAAGCGGATTTAACCGATGCCATCGTTACCAACGTCTGTAGTACCTTATCTGAGGAGACTGATTGGTTCCTGGCCTCCGACTGCGTAGCTTTAGATCTGTTGCAAACCCTCGGCACAGAACTGTGTGACCCCATTTACAACATCAACGGAATCAACCCTGACTTTGATGAATGGCTAGAGAACTGTCCCACTGATTTAGAAGTGTATGCCTATCTTTTATATGGCTATCCCGCTGATCTGAGCAGCCTACAGCTTGGCGTTGACCTTTTGGGGGCTAATCTGACCGCCGCCCGCTTGACTAGGGTTGACCTCAGCGGCGCTGATCTGCGCTATGCCCAGCTTGCTCAGACTGTTCTGACCGATACCAGGTTGGACCAGGCGCTGCTTTGGAATGCTAACGTCGCTGACGTCCAGAATGCTGATTTCGACGCTGCTCTGATGACTCAGGCAGACGTGAGGTCCATGCTGATCGGTCTGTATGAACAGCGCGAGATCGAAAGTCAGCAAAATCAGGCACAATCGACCCTAGGGGCGATGAATCGGTCTCAGCAGGCTTATTACTTAGAACAAGACGAATTTGCTCGCGACCTAACGCTGCTGCAAGTAGGCATTTCTCAGAATATCGACGGCTATCGCTATGGCGTTGCTCAAATTGCCGATGACCATGTAATTAACCGAGCGGTGCCACTGCAAGACAGCTTAGTCGCCTATATGGGAATTGTTTATCTGACGACATTAGAGAATGGTGAGGTGGTATCGGCTCCGCTGCTCTGTGCAGCCGAACCCGATAATCCCAGCCCAGATACTGCGATCACCTTCGTTCCCCACACTCAAGATACAATTGCCGCCAAGTGTCCTAACGGTTGGCGCACCTTAGAACCTTAAACAGACTGGACTGTAAGCCGCTGATCAGATTTTTCCGAATCTGGTTCTATGAATCCGCTTAACGGCGCTAGCGCCATGAGCTAAGCAAGCTGCGTTATGGACAGTTCAGCGAGCCAACTATTGACAAATCAAGAAATTTTATTGATGGACCTGGTTCTCACCACCCAATGAGACTGGCCTGAGATTGTACCGTATCAGTCTAATCAACTTCCCAAGAACTGGATCGCAGCTAAGCTCAGACTTTCGATAGCGTAAGAACGGCAGTTTCAGGCATCAATGGCAGCTACTTATGGCAAACTCCTGCACGTTATCTCTTCGTTCGGCAGCGGCAGATTACGATCGCGTGGCGGCGGCAATCGCGTTTATTCAAGCGCATCGCCACCAGCAGCCCAACTTGGCTACCATTGCCCGCCATGTGCATCTCAATGAATATCATCTGCAAAAGGTCTTTAGCCGCTGGGCAGGGGTCAGTCCCAAACGATTTCTGCAACTACTGACGCTCGAAGATACAAAGCGCCGTCTCCTAAAAGCTCGCTCGTTATTGACCGTATCGCTTGAATCGGGGCTTTCTAGTCCGAGTCGGCTGCATGATTTATACGTGCAGTTTGAAGCAATGACGCCAGCAGACTATCGAGACGGCGGCAGCGGGCTAGCGATCACCTATGGTTTACATCCCACGCGATTTGGCCGGGCTCTGATTGCCACTACCGATCGCGGCATCTGCCAGCTGCAGTTTTATGCACCCGATGAGTCGGCGGTAGCCCTTGATAGACTGCAGGCGCAGTGGCCACAGGCTACCGTTCACTACGCCCCTCAGCAGACTCAGTCGTTCAGCGATCGCCTCAATCAATCTTTGGTCGCCCCAGCAGAAAAAGCGCTGCCGCTGCTGGTAAAAGGCACTAATTTTC
>JBCDFX010000531.1:0-3022 GCA_039177155.1 Cyanobacteria bacterium P01_H01_bin.119 | reverse complement strand
TTAGAGCCCGGCGGTTCTAGCAGTCGTCGCCCTAGGGACTACTAAAGGCTGTTGATTTATCTGTTTGGTTTATCTGTAGAGATAAAATCAGTGGGCGATCGCCTGAAATGAATCATTAAGTTCGATTTTCAATTTCAGACAGCGTCTTGATGGCTAGCCGTTTAGCTTCCAAACTCCAGCCCCACTTTTGAATCATAATTGCAGCGTAAAAGCCCAGACCGGTCGCAATAAAATCTAGAGGCTGGGTAAACGAAATGCCGAGCAGCAGCCCCAACCCACCGATGCCCCAAAAGGGAAGAGCCACTGTCTGACGCTGCTCTCCAACTAATTTGGCAATAAAATTTTTGGGCATCTCATCTTCAATCGCTTGGCGAATCGTGCCAAGCTGATTAAAAGGAACCGCCAGCGCATACTTTTGGCGGAGCTTTTCAACTTTGCGTGCCTCGGTGCTGTACTGGGTAAGTTCGTCTTCAGCCATCATAATTAGACGTTGAGCTTGTTCCATGTCATTTCCTTAGATCCTCTTTCTAAGGTAGTTTCAAACGATCCCAGAGGGAAGCCCGAAGCCCAAAACTGACGGCACGCGCAACTCACAATATGTAGCTTTGCTCAGATTATGCGCTCCACCCAGTGTCGCCGGAGTCGCTGTCACGCAAGCAATCTGAGTCGCAACCCTAGTCGAACCTTTCGGCGGATTGCGACAAGACTGGACTGTCTGCCTCAACTTAAACGATGGGGATACGGATACAGAACTCGCTTCCTTGGCCCAGTTCAGATTGGACGCTTAAGCTGCCGCCGTGGGTCTCTGTCACAATCTGGTGAGCGATGGCCAGCCCTAGCCCTGTTCCTTTGCCAACCGCCTTGGTTGTAAACAGGTAGTCAAAGATATGGGCTTTGACCGCCTCAGTCATCCCTTTGCCGTTGTCGCCAATGCGAATTTCAACCGCGTTTTGATCAGCCAGCAGCGCTGTCTGAATGGTAATTTTTTGCGAGCCCTCTGTTACGGCTTCGGGGGGAGCCTCTTGAGATATTTCGTCGAACATATCGATGGCATTCGCCAAGATATTCATAAACACCTGGTTGAGTTGGCCTGGAAAACAGCTTACCTGAGGAATCTCGCCGTATTGTTTAAGCACCGTGATTGCCGGACGATATTGATTGGCCTTCAGGCGATATTTCAGAATTAGCAGGGTGCTGTCAAACCCCTGGTGCAGGTCGGTGCTGACTCTGCATCTAGTGTCGGTGCGAGAAAAGGTGCGCAGGCTGGCGCTAATGCCCATAATGCGATGGACGGCGCTTTGCATTGAGCTGAGCAGCTTGGGCAAGTCTTCCTGAAGGAAGGGTAAATCAAGCTGTTCCCCGATTTTGGCAACGGAATCGGTGGGCGGCTGATGCTGCTGATAGGTACTGAGATACTTAAACAAATCCCGAATATAGTCTTTGGCATTGCCGATGCTGCCGTTGAGAAAGCCAATGGGATTGTTCAGCTCGTGGGCAACGCCGGCAACTAAGTTGCCGATGGAGGCCATTTTTTCACTTTGAACCACCTGCAGCTGTGACGCACGGAGTTCGGCAGTTTTCTCGGCTACCTGTGCTTCTAGCTGGTTGATCAGGAAAGATAGTTGTAGGTGGGTTCTAACCCGTGCGAGGACCTCTTTCTCGTGAAACGGTTTGGCAACATAGTCTACGGCTCCCAGCTCTAGGGCCTGTACTTTGCTGTCGGTATCGGAGAGCGCCGTCATAAAGATAATTGGAACGGAGCAGGTGCGATCGCTGGCCTGCAGTCGGCGACAGGTTTCAAAGCCATCAATGCCGGGCATCATCACATCGAGCAAAATTAAATCCGGAATTTGTCGTTCGATCTGCCGCAGCGCCTGTTCACCGCTGGTCGCGATCGCAACCTCAAAGCCAGCATCGCTCAAGGTTTCTGAAATGACTTCTAAATTTGCGGGGGTATCATCAACGATCAGCACTAAGCCTGTGATAGAAGACATAACGGGATAACAACACAACGGGATAACAAGGCAGACATGATTACGACAGATGCTCCTGAATAAACTGCTCAAGGGAGTCTATTTGAAACTGCTTGGCAAACTTTAGAACCTGCTGGATAAAGGGCAAATAGCGGTTGTCCTGCTGCTGAAGCTGCTCTGCTGCTTCTATCAGTCGCTTAAGTCGCCCCGTTTGTACCAGGGTTAACCAGGTTTGCAGCACTGTGGCCGGCGGCGGAATCAGCTCAGTCGGCAGGGAATCGGCGGGCTCTTGAATCTCTTCGGTATTCCAATTGAGATTGAGATGCTTTTCCAGCATGCGCAGCAAGTCGTGGCTTTGTACCGGTTTCGCCAGGAAATCGTCCCCGCCTGAATCGAGGCTCAGCTGCTGATCGGCTGGAGAAACCGATGCAGACGACACAATAACCTTAAGCGATTGATCGCTGGCTCGAATGCGACGTAAAAACGTAAATCCATCCATCACGGGCATGGCCAGATCCGTAATGACTAGATCCGGCAGCTTCTGCCCAATCTGCTCTAAGCCCGCCTGTCCATGCTCCGCCTCCGTAATCTCAAATCCCAAAGGCTCTAGCAGGTCGGCTAGCACAGCGCGGTTTTCCCAGCGATCGTCCACAATTAGAATATGGCGCAGCGGGCCTTCGTAGCCAACAATATTGCCGATGGCAGTGGGCTGCTGCTGGCTCCAGTCGGTTGCTAGGGGAAGGGTAATGTCAAACGAGAAATCGCTGCCAAAGTTAGGCTGACTCTTAACCTGAATTTGTCCCCCCATTTGCTGCACAATTTGCTGGCTGATGGCGAGTCCGAGCCCGGTTCCTTCTGCCCTACGGTTGCGATCGCCCACTTGCTCAAAGGCTTGAAACAGCTTGTCAATATCGGCTGGTGCAATGCCAATGCCGGTATCTGCCACCACAAAACGGAGTCTGGCTGATTCAGGGGCGATCGCCCCTGAATCAGCCAGACTCCGTTTTGTGGTGGCAGATACCGGCATTGGCATTGCACCAGCCGATATT
>JBCDFX010000530.1:0-3034 GCA_039177155.1 Cyanobacteria bacterium P01_H01_bin.119 | reverse complement strand
GCCTCCCAGCATGTTGCCCTGCGCAACGGCGGCGATGTGCGCGCCATAAACTTTAGTTTTGGTGAATCTCTCGGGCGAGATCCCCGGCCCAATGCTGTATTAGACGGTAATGCCCTGCTGACCCAGTGCATTGACTGGTCGGATCGCGAACACAATCTGCTCTACGTGATTGCGGGCAACCAGGGGAGTGGGGGTATTCCAATTCCCACAGATAACTTTAACGGCATTAATGTTGCTTTTTCAGTGGAGGTTGACGGTCGATTTTCTCGGGTAGACTACGCCAACCTCAGCAGCGAACCCGCTGAAACCGGCAGCGGCAGAAAGCCTGAAACAAATGTCGGCCCCCGCCGCTCGATTAATCTGGTGGCGCCGGGGGCCAATATTGAAATGATCGATCCCAGCGGACGCACCCGCTTTAGTACGGGCACCAGCTTTGCGGCGCCCCATGTGGTGGCCACTGTGGCCCTGCTGCAAGAATTTGGCGATCGCCAAATTCGATCCAGCGCCCCCAACTGGAGCCTAGATTCTCGCCGGGCAGAGGTGACTAAAGCAGTTATTCTCAACGCCGCCGACAAACTAGAAGATGAGGGAGACGGGCTGCGGCTGGGCATGAGCCGCACCCTGCTAGATGAGAGCAATCAAGACTGGCGGGCCGGGGATGCCTACCGCGATCGCAGTATTCCTCTCCATGTGGAACTCGGCACCGGCCACCTCAACGCCTTTCGCGCCTATCAGCAGATGGCGGCGGGTCAGTGGAGGGCCGGGTTAGTGCCGGCCATCGGGTGGAACTACGACCGTCTATCGGCCAGCGGCTACCAAGACTATGCCATTGAGCAGCCCCTAGTCGGCGGCAGCTTTATCTCAGCAACCCTAAGCTGGGATCGCATTGTTCTCCTTAACGACACCAACCAAAACGGTCAATATGACATTGGCGAAACCTTTAACGACCAGGGTATGAACAACCTAGATCTCTATCTGCTGAGAGCCGATGATGACGATATTGCCAACAGCGTCTGGTCGTCCGAGAGCGAGTTTGACAGCTTAGAGCACCTCTTCTTTCAGATCCCTGAAACGGGACGCTATAAACTGCGAGTGGTCTACCGTCAGCAGTTGAACCCAGTCGAGCAGGACTACGCTCTGGCTTGGTGGGCTGTCCCTGCCTCAGCGCCCGATAATTGATCAGATTTAAGTTATGAATCCCGTGCAGCTTGTTTTTCGGTGGTACCGCTCTCTCATTTTTAATCCTCGCTATCGAGGATGGGTAATTCTGGCGACGGTGCTCTATCTGGTGATTCCGTTTGATATTTCCCCTGATTTACTGCCTTTGCTGGGGCAAATTGACGATGCTGCCTTAATCACGCTGTTAGCCGCTAGCCTGTTTCAGTGGTTTACTGAAGGCGCAAATCAGCCACAAACTGCCGATCGGGTTACTAATGATCGAGTCACTGAGTCAGATAGGGCGGATGAGCAGACCGGCCCTACCATTGACGTTAAGGCTGTATCTGTAGAATCCGAAGACGGCCATCGTGAAGATTAAAGGCGGCTTAATCCTGCTGTACGCCTTTAGGCGTAAAATAGGGTTTAATCGGTTTCGTATAAATCTAAACGCTTGAATTGTTAAGCTCTGTAAGGATTTTTAATCTGGCGCAGGGGCAAGTTCCCCCCTCCCCTATATTGGGATTAACCTTTGTAAACTTTCCTAAGACTCTGGAGATACCAAGTGGCTCTTCCGTTGTTGTCATACACACCATCTAGTCAAAATCAGCGTGTGGAAGGCTATGTCGTCCCGGGTGACGAACAGCCTCGGATTTTTACTACTGAAAATCTGCTTAGCACCTCTGACATGGACGCCCTGATAGATGCGGCCTATCGTCAAATTTTCTTTTACGCGTTCAAAGCCGATCGCGAACCCTTCTTAGAGTCTCAACTGCGCAACGGCCAAATCACGGTTCGTGATTTTATCCGGGGTTTGATCCTCTCTGAGACGTTCTACAACAGCTTCTACGCTAAAAACAGCAACTATCGCTTTGTGGAGCAGTGCGTAGAGCGCGTATTGGGTCGCCCGGTCTATAACCAGCAGGAGACCATTGCCTGGTCTATTAAGGTAGCAACCAAGGGTATTCAGGGCTTTATCGACGAGCTGCTAGACAGCAACGAGTATCTAGAGAGCTTTGGCTACGATACGGTGCCCTATCGCCGTCGCCGCGTCCTGCCGGGGCGTCCGGAAGGTGAGCTACCCACTAACCTTAAGCTGCCCCGCTACGATGAGTACTATCGTTCTATCTTGGGCTTCCCCCAAATCATCTGGCAAAACCAGGTCAAGCGATTTGTGCCCCAGGAGAAGAAGCCTACGGCGGGCAATCCTATGCTGTATCTCAGTATGGCGAGAGAGGTGGGCAAAAATCCTACGCCGCCCCGAGTTACCACCGCTGGCATTAACTACGAATCTAAGGTGCCTTACCGCAAGTTAGATTACTAAGCTTAGGGCTCAGAGATAGGGCTGTGGGTTCTTATTGCAGAGTCTCTTTCGTTACAAAAGGGCTTTGATAAACCGCCTTGATGCTTTCGAGGCGGTTTTGCTTTTACACCAGCCGAATGAGTGATTGTGGTAGTCGAAGGGACGATTGGGACAAGGCTGGGTAAAACGGCGGTTGGGGCTTCGTTGTTATAGCAACCCGTTGAGAGGTTCGGACAGGGTTGCGAGTCAGATTGTTTCTGCGCCAACGACTCCAGCGATACTGGGTGCGGTAAGCAATCTGACCAAAGCGATAGAGTGTGTCTGGGGAAATGTCGCTTTCCCCAGACCCCATCGACCAGGACGAACCGCCGTCCTGGACCTCGCGGAAGGGGTGGTCTGTTGATATTACAGTTGCCCCAAACCCAGGAAATAGATAAAGTGTTGTGCTTGGCTTGATACAGCAGCCGAATGAACGATTAGGCCAAGGCTGCGAGTCAGGTTGCTTCTGCGCCAACGACTCCAGCGATACTGGGTGTGGGAAGCACTTTGACTAGAGCTGTTCAGATTGCTTCTGCG